>NZ_CADEAU010000001.1 GCF_902825405.1 Micromonospora maritima
CCCCGCCGCCAGCACGTCCGCGCCCACCTCGTCGGCCTGCGCCCGGGTGGGCGCGGTCGGGCCGGCCTGCGCCGGGTCCGGCGCGACGTGCCGGCGGCCACGAACCGAGTACGGCGTGCCGGGTTCGGCGTCACCGAGCAGCACGGTGCCGTCGGCGAGCACCCGGACCGGGATCGGGTCGCTCAGCTCGCCGACGAACCGGCCGTCCTCGTCGTGGTTGAGGAAGGCGAGCAGCTGCCAGGCGCCGTCGGTGTCGCGGACCAGCCGTCCGCTGTAGAGGCTGTCGTCGGTCAACCGCTGTGCCCTGCCGGCGTCGAACGGGC
The DNA here is from genome assembly GCF_902825405.1 of Micromonospora maritima. Lineage (GTDB taxonomy): Bacteria > Actinomycetota > Actinomycetes > Mycobacteriales > Micromonosporaceae > Micromonospora > Micromonospora maritima. The sequence goes on from NZ_CADEAU010000001.1 coordinate 324, forward strand.
CGAGCAGCGAGTCGCCGGGCACCGCCCACACCCCGCAGGCGCGGGCGTCGCGGCGCCGCTCGGCGAGGTGGTCGCGCAGGCAGGAGAAGATCAGGATCGGCCGGCCGTCGACGATCTCGACCTGCGGCACCTCCAGGTGACCGAAGCCGCTGCCCGGCGCGGTGACCGGCGGCTGCGCCTCCCAGTGCACCAGGTCGTGGGAGCGGGCGTGGGCGATCACGCCCCGGTCGTCGACCGGTCCCTCGTTGGACCGCGCGGTGATCAGCATGTGCCAGCCGTCGCCGTCCGGGTCGGGGAACACCCACGGGTCCCGCCACGCCTCGTCCTGCCACGTGGAGTCGCCGAAGCGCTCGTACCAGCGGCCGGCGGCGGTGAGCACCGGGGAGCTCGGGTGCCGCTCCCAGGTGACCAGGTCGGCCGAGGTGGCGAGGCCGATCCGCTGGACCAGAGCCCGTTCCGTGCTGCCGGCGCCGGTGTAGAACATGTGCCAGCGGCCGTCCGGGCCGGGCAGCACGGAGCCGGTCCATGTGGCCACGTCGTCGAAGGCGGGCCGGTCGGCGGGGACCAGGGCGTCGGCGAGCTGGGTCCAGTCCCGCAGGTCGGTGGAGACCGCGTGGCCGACGCTGGCGCGGAAGTGCCGCCGGTCGGGATCGCCCAGGGCCCGGGACGCGCGCAGGAAGTAGAGGTGGTGGGTGTCGCCCTCACGGGCGAACCAGAAGTCCCAGATCCAGGCGTCGGGAAGTCGCAGCACGGTGGGTCCTTTGGCTCGGCCGCCGTTCGTCCGGCGGCGGTGCGTCGCCGCCACGACGGTCGCGGCGGCGGTGCGGTGGTCCGCCGCGCGGCGTGGGGGTCGGCGCGGCGGGGGTACGGGGGTGGGGTCCGGCGGGGACGATCAGTGCGGAGCGGCGGCGACCGACCGGCGGCGGACCAGCGGGCAGGGCATCACGACCTGCCGGGCGGTCCGCCGTCGGGCCCCCTTGGGCTGGTCGAGCATCTCGACCATGGTCTCCACGGCCCAGGCGCCCATCTCGTAGTGCGGCAGCGCCACGGTGGTCAGGCCGGGGAACAGCCCTTCCGCGATGAGTTCCTGGTTGTCGAAGCCGATCACCGACAGGTCGTCGGGGATCCGCAGGCCGAGTTCGGTCGCGGCCCGGTAGGCGCCCATCGCCATCCGGTCGTTGAAGCAGAACAGCGCGGTGGGCCGGTCGGGGCGGTCCAGCAGCGCCCGGGCCGCCCGGTGGCCCCCGTGGGTGTCGGAGACCTCGGCGAGCACCAGCTCGGGCCGGAACGGCAGGCCCGCGCCGCGCAGCGCCTCCCGGTAGCCGCGCAGCCGACCCCGGGTGGCCGGGATGTCGTCGGTGTTGGTCACGAAACCGATCCGGCGGTGGCCGGCGTCGAGCAGCTCCTGGACGGCGACCCGCCCGCCACCGGTCTCGTCCGGAACCACCGACGGCACGGTCGGATCGCCGCTGGACGCGTCGAGCAGCACCACCGGCATCGGGCGCAGCTCGTCGGGGAGCGCGACCTCCCGGTGGTACATGGTGGCGTAGAGGACCCCGTCGACCCGGTGCTGGGCCAGGGCCTGGATCTCGCGTCGCTCCACCTCGGGGTCGCCCCCGGTGGTGAGCAGCATGAGCACCCAGCCGCGCGCCGATGCCGTCTCCTGCGCGCCGAGGATGATCCGACCGGCGTGCGGGGTGGTGGCGATGACGTCGCTGAGCAGACCCAGGGTGTGTGAGCGCTGCAACCGCAGCCCCCGGGCCAGCCCGTTCGCCGCGTAGCCGAGCTGGCGGGCCGCCGACTCGACGCGTTCGCGGGTCTCCGGGCTGACCCGGGTGCCGGACTTGTTGTTCAGCACGTGGGACACCGTGGTCACCGAGACGCCCGCCGCCGCGGCGACGTCCCGGATGCTCACCTTGGTTCCCATCAGCTCACCATCGCACTGGTCGCGGGGGTCGGACCGTCCGGATTCGACGACCGGCACACGGTATCGGACAGGTCACTCGTCCCACAGGCCGTGCTCGGGCCAGCGGCGCGGCAGACGCTCCTCGACCGGCGGCAGCTCGGGCAGCGGCTTGTGCGGGTGGTGCTGGTACCAGTAGGCCACCGACGAGAAGTCGTTGCCCTGGTCGTTGGCGTGTCCGTGCTCGATGGTCACCTTGATCGACTTCGAGAAGCGCACCGGGTCCTCGATGTGGAACCGGTACATGCTCCACAGCCCGAAGTGCTCCTGCGGGCTGCTGGCCAGGCTGATGCCGTGGTACGGACCGGCGTACGCCCCGCTCGGGAAGCCCCACGCGGCGTTGAAGTAGTCCTCGGTGCCGGTGCCGTGCAACGACGGCGGCCACTGCTCGCCGTCGATGAAGATCATGTCGTCGCCCTCGCCCGGCCAGGTGTACGGCTGGTTGGACGCGTTGTGGTTGTCGATGCTGAGCACGCAGCCGACGTAGTGCCCGGCGCCGCCGTCGGTGTCGAGGATGACGTAGTTGTCCTCGCCGGTGAGGTTGACCCCGGGCAGGTCCCAGGGCGCCGGCACCTCGCCGGGGGCGAGGCCGTTCGGCACCGGCGTACACGGCTTCTCCTGCCGGTAGTACGCGTGGAAGTACGCCACGTCGTCCGGCTTCGCCTCGTCGGTCAGGTCGTAGTCGACGTAGTAGAACAGGTTCTCGATCGGCTTGTCCGACTCGTTGCGGATCACGATCTTCGCGCTGCTGCCGAACGGCATCGGGAAGTAGGAGTTCATCGCGGCGGCGAACGGGCCCTTCGGGCCGCGACGCGGGCCGAACACCATGCTCAGCGGCAACGACACGTAGTGCGTGCAGGTGGCGTGCCCGACCCCGAAGAAGTCGCCCAGCGGGGAGCGGACGCTCGGGTTCTCCTCGCCGTCCCAGTACATCTCGATGACCAGCTTGCGCAGGTACTTCTCGGAGTAGCAGCGGGTGGTCAGCCAGATGTGCTCGATCACGCCGGTGCCGGTGATGTCGGCCAGGACGTGGGTCTCGCCCGGCGGCACGACCGCGAAGTCACGGTTGCCTCCGGTGCGGTCCCAGCTCGACTCCCGCTTGGAGCGGCCGGCCTTGACCCGGGTGAGGCCCGCGAGTGGGCTGGTGGGTCGCCAGAACGACATGGTGGTTCCTTTCAGGGGGTGAGGTGGTGCGTCAGCCCTTGACGGCGCCGAGGCTGAGTCCCGCGACGATCCGCCGCTGCAGCAGCAGCGTCAGCACGACCGCGGGTAGGGAGTAGAGGGTGGCCAGCGCCGTCATCGGGCCCCAGTCGAGCCCGAACTGGCTCTGGAAGTTGGCGATCGCGATCGGGGTGGTCTGCGCCCGGATCGAGGTGAGCAGCAGGGCGAAGAGGAACTCGTTCCAGGAGGCGAGGAACGCGAAGATGGCGGTGACCGCGACGCCGCCGGAGACCACCGGCAGGATCACCCGCAGCAGCGCGGTGAACCGGTCGCAGCCGTCCACCAGCGCCGCCTCCTCGATCTCCCGCGGTACGCCCTCGAAGAAGCTGGCCAGCAGCCAGATCGACAGCGGCAGCGCGACGGTGGTCTGGGCCAGCGCGAGACCGGTGGGGGTGTCGGTGAGCCCGACCGCGCCGAGGATGGTGACCAGCGGGATGCCGATCGCCACCGCGGGCGCCATCCGCACCAGCAGCGAGCCCGCCATCAGCACCCGGCCGGCGCGGGTCCGGTAGCGGGTGATGCCCCAGGCGGCCGGGACGGCCAGCGCCATCGACAGCAGCGTGGCGATCGTCGCGGTGCTGACGCTGTTGACGAACGAGGCGGTCACCCCGGGCCGGTTCAGCGCGGCGACGTAGTTCTCCAGGCTGAACCGCTGCGGCAGCACGGTCGGCGGCACCGCGATCGCGTCGACGGCCGGCTTGAACGAGGTGAGCACCAGGTAGACGAAGGGGAAGCCGTAGATCACCACGACGGCGACGGCGGCGGCCCAGAGCAGCCCGGTACGGATTCTGGCGGCGAGCAGGTGCGACATCAGGACTCCTTGCCCGGTCGCCAGATGGTCAGCACCGCGACCATCGCGACCACCATCATCACGATCATGAACAGCGTGCTGGTGGCGGCGGCCGTGCCCGGGTCGTTGTAGCCGACCATCGTCTTGTAGATGGTCAGGCTCAACGTCTCCGAGGCCGACTGGGGGCCACCGTCGGTCTGGATGAGGATCACGTCGAACGCCCGGGCGGCGTCCACGCCCCGGATGATCAGCGCCACCGCGATCACCGGTCGCAGCAGCGGCAGGGTCACGCTGACCAGCAGCCGCAGTCCACGGGCCCCGTCGAGACGGGCCGCCTCGTACAGGTCCGGCGGGATGGCCTGCAGGCCGGCGTAGAGCACCAGGGTCATGAACGAGGTGGTGAGCCAGATGTCCGGCAGGGCAACCGAGAAGAGCACCAGGTCGGGGTCGCTGAGCCAGGAGACGTCCCCGGGGTCGCCCAGGACGCCGACCCGGGTGAGCAGCTCGTTGACGATGCCGACGTTGTCGATCATCAGGAACCGCCAGAGCAGACCGGCGACCACCGGCGCGATCATCAGCGGATAGAGGAAGAGCGTCTGCAGGATCCGGGCCTTCGGCCCGAGCCGGTGGAACAGCAGCGCCACGGCGAGGCCGAGCAGCAGTTCGGCGGCGACCACGACGACCGTGTACGCGACGGTCCGCCCGGCCGCCGCCCGGATGCCCGGGTCGGTCAGCGCCGTGACGTAGTTGTCGAGCCCGGCGAAGCTGCGCCCGTCCCCCAGCCCGGAGCCGGTGTAGAGGCTGTCCGCGGCCAGCTTGACCAGCGGCCAGCCGACCAGCGCGAGCAGCACCACCGCGGCCGGCGCGGTGAGCAGGGCCGCGTACCCGGCGTCCGACAGCCCCCGGCGGGTACGGCGCCGGCCGGCCCCGGGTGGCGGGGACGGTGCGGTCCGCGGCGGTGCTGCCTGCGCTGTCGGGCTCACTTGACGATGCCCTCGATCTGGGTACGGGCGGCCTTGAGCAGGGCGGCGTAGTCGGCGCCCGGGGTGAGCGCCTTCTGGATGGTCGGCACCAGGACGCTGTCGACGATCCGCTGCCAGTGCGGGCTGGCCGGACGCGGCCTGGTGGCACTGGCGTTCAGGGTGGCCAGCAGCGGGCCGAACGACTCGAAACCGGGCTTCTCGGCGAACGACTGGTACGCCGACTTGCGGGCGGCCAGGCCGAGGCTGGTCTCGATGCTCAGTGCGTTGTTGTCGTACGCCGCCTTGATGAACTGCTTGGCCAGGTCGGCCTTGCCGCCGCCCTGCGGGATGGAGAGGTACCACGGGCCGGGGATGCCGGCCACGCCGGCGGTGCCACCGATCATGGGGGCCGCGCCGACCTTGCCGGCGACCTTGGCGTCGGCCGGGATCTGCCGGTACGCGTGTGCCCAGAACCGGGTCATCGCGGTCTGGCCCTGGTTGAACAGGTTCTGCGCGGCGTTCCAGTCGGTCTGCGCCGCGCCCGCCGGGGCGACTTTGTGCTTGTTGTTCAGGTCGGCGTAGAAGGTGAGCGCGGCAAGGTGCTGCGCGTTGTCGACGATGACGTTGCCGCTGTCGTCGAGGACCACGCCGGGCGAACCGGCCTGCAGGACGTGGGCCAACCACTCGGTCTCCACCGCGCCCTTGACGTCGGTGCCGTAGAGCTTCTGCTCGGGCCGGGTGAAGAAGGTGGCGATGTCGGTGAACTGCTGCCACGTGGTGGGCGGGGCGAGCGGGTAGCCGTACCTGCGCTGAAAGGCGGCCTTCTCCTTGCTGTCCTCGAACAGATCCTTGCGGTAGAAGAGGATCTCGCTGTTGGTCCAGACCGGCATGCCGATGAACCGGCCGTCGGACTGGGCCTCCTGGACCAGTGCGGGGAAGAGGTCGTTCTTCACGTCGGCGGTGAAGAGGTCGTCCAGCTTGTCGAGCTTGGCGGCGAACAGCGGGATCCAGACCGCGTCGACGGCGCAGACGTCGAACGACGGCTTGCCGCTGGACAGCTCGCTGGTGAGCCGGTTGAACAGGCCCTCGTAGGGCAGCTCGACCAGGTTGACGGTGGTGCCGGTGTCCTTCGTGAACGTGTCCGCCACCGGCTGAAGCTCGATCTTGCCGCCGCCCTCGCAGGCCACGGTGAGGGTCTTGTCGCCGCCGGAGTCGCCGGTGCCGCCACCACCCGCGCCACACGCGGCGGTGCCGAGCAGCGCCGCCGTGCCGGCGCCGATGCCGAGACCGAGGAAACCGCGGCGGGGCCAGCCGCCGGTTGTCGCCGGGATGCCGTCGAGGGCCATGATCTGTGCTCCGTTCAGGGATCGCCGGGCGCGTGGGGGCGCGCGCCGGAGCGCGTGGGGGAATCGATCGCCGTGGGTGCCAAAACCTTTTGGCAAAAGCTTTTGGCACAATCTAGGAGCGCCCTTCGTAGCAGTCAAGTGTCGAATCTGTGACGACGACGTGTCCGGCCCGGACCGTCGGCGCCGTCAGCGGCACGGACGGCGGGCGCACCAGGGCTCGGCATGGTCGAGGCGGTTCTCCCGCTCAGGCCGCCCGGCGGGAACGGCCGTACTCGGCGAGGGCGTGGAACGCGGCCTTGGGGGTCCACGAGCCGTCCGGCAGCACCCGCACGATCCCCCGCGAGGCCAGGTCGTAGTCGTGCTCGGGGTCGTCGGTGGTCGGCAGGTGCCGGTTCGCGAACGTGTACACGAAGGCCGCCTCCACCCCGCCGGCCTCGTAGTCGCGCAGCAGGTCGACGAGGTAGCGGGCCTGGCCCTCCTCGTCGCGCTCCAGCGTCCGGGTGAGCGTCGCCGCCCGGCCGTGGTCGTCGTAGGTCACCGGCTCCGTCGCGCCCGCGACGTCGGCCGCGCCCCGGTACGTGCAGCACCCGAACTCCGTCGCGGCGTACGGCTTGCCCTGCCCCACCGCCGCCGCCAGGCTCCGCGGGAACGCCTCGGCGTTCGTCGCGTCGCGGTAGCCGGCGTCGCTGGCGATGATGTCGAACAGCGCCCAGTCGACGTCCTCCAGCGGGATCGAGGCGTACCCGACGGGGCCACCGAAGCGCTCGCGGACCGCGGGGACCGCCCGCGCGAGGAAGTCGCGTACCGCGGCGCGGGCGGCCGGGACCGCCTCCCGCATCCGCATCGGGTCGGTGAACAGCGCCATCCGCTCGGCCAGGTCACGGCCGGGGAGGAAGCCGTCGGTGAACATGGAGATCTCGGAGCCGGTGAGGTACACGACCGGGGCGCCGCCACGCCGCAGCCGCTCGGCGCGCTCGGCGCCGTCGAGCAGGAACTCCAGGAGCCCGTCGCGATCGAGCCCGTTGGTGAACGGGCAGTACCACACCTCGAGCCCCGCCTCGGCCGCCAGCCGCGCGGTCAGCTCCAGCCGGTCCTGGACGCCGCCGGTGATCCGTACCGCGTCGCAGTGCAGCTCGTCGCGGATGACCCGCAGGTCGCTGCGTACGGTCTCGGGGTCGAACGGCTCGTGGGTGGTGGACCCGGCGCTCACGAAGCCGGTGTCGTAGTTCATGCCGAAGACGCGCATCAGGCAACCCCTCTCCAAGGTACGTTGCGTACCCTACAAGGTACGGCGGGTACCCTACAAGGCATGGGCACGCGGCGTCGGGGTGAGGAACTGGAACAGGCGATCCTGCGGGCCGCCGCGGAGGTGATGCGCGAGTCCGGATACGCGGGCATGACGATGGACCGGGTCGCCGCCCGTGCCGGAACCAACAAGAACGCCATCTACCGTCGGTGGCCGCACCGGGCGGCGCTGGGCATCGCGGCGTACCGCCACCTGTCCGACGCCGCCCTGCCGAGCCCGGACACCGGCACGCTGCGCGGCGACGCGCTGGAGATGCTGCGGCGGGCCAACGAGACGTGGTCGTCGCCGCACGGAGCCATCCTGCGCGGCCTGCTCGCCGCCGCGGCCGACGATCCGGAACTGCTCACCCTCATGCGCGCCCGGTCCGGCGCCGACGCCATGGACCTGGCCTGGATCGCCATGCTCGAACGGGCCGTGGCCCGGGGCGAGGCGCCGGCGGCGGCCGTCCGTCCCCGGGTGGCGACCACGCCGATGATGCTGCTCCGCGCCGAGTACGCCATGCGGGGCATCCCCTCGGTCCCCGACGAGGTGCTCGTCGACATCGTCGACGAGGTGTTCCTGCCCCTGGTACGCGGTCGCGGCTGACGCGACGCCGGCCGGTGGATACTGCTTCGATGATCAGGTTCCGCTTCGCGCTGTGCCCCCTGGACGAGGTGTCGCCGTGGGGCGGCGACCGCCCGACACTCCACTGGTTCGGGCTCACCGAGGGCTGGTACTGGCTCGAAGCAGGCGGGCGGGAGCTGCTGCGCCGCACCCGGCACCCGGGACCACGTCCCTACGTCGACTACTACCTGGCCCGGCTCTGGGAGGACGTCATCGCCCTCACCCCCGACGTACGGGAGCCGGTGCCCGCGGATCTGGTGTCCTTCGTCGAGTCCCGTCGCGGGCAGTGGACCCGCGACCCGTTCGAGTTCGAGCCGGAGGACCACCGGACCATCGGCGGCGAGGCGGACCGGCCCGACCACCCCGCCGTCACGGCGGCGATCTGGCACGGCGAGCACCACCTGGACCTCGGATACCTGCGCAACCCGCCCCGGCTCCGGTTCTGGCGCACCGTCCGGGACGACCGCGACGAGGTCACCGTGGACTGGCGGCACGAGGACGACGGCGAGATCGGCTTCACGGCCGGGGCCGAGGTCCGGCTCCGCGTCCCGACCACCGCGTACCTCGACGCCGTGCACACCCTCGACCGCGAGCTGATGGACGCCATGGGGCAACGGGTCGAGGAGCTGGAGCGGCGCGGTGGGCCATCGGGCGTGGACCTCGATCTCGTCGCGTTGCGGCGCGAGCACGAGGACCGGCGGCACTGGCTGTCCCGCAACCTCGACCGCCGTCCGACGACCGACTGGGCGGCGGTCCGCCACGGCGCCCGCCTGCTGCTCGCCTCGCCACTCCCCTGACGTCGCCCGCCGGGACCCGTCAGGCGTCGGCCGGGTGGTACTCCACGCCGTCCACGCCCGGCGCAACGACTGCGGCGTACCGCCTGCCGGCGGTGACCTCGTGGTCCCCGTCGACCTCGAAGCCGATGAGCGCCCGGTGGAACGGCACCTCGCCGTGCACGGCCACGGCCACGTCCGCCAACCACCTGTCGAGCGCACCGCGCCACGACAACGACTCCACGCCGCTGGACCGGTCGAAGGGGTAGCCGCCGATCCGGTCGTCGACGCGCGCCAACGCGCCCAAAGGCAGATAGAACTCCAGCGTGTCCACGTTCTCGTACCGGAACAGGAGGCTGCCGCAGACGACCCGGGCGCCCGAGGGCAGCGTCAGCGTTCCGAGGAGGTGACCGTGCTCGTGGAGGGCGGCCACGCCGGGCTCGGCGGCCGCGAACCCGGGCCCGTCGGCCCGGCGCACGTGGCAGCCGCGCACGCCGGCGGCACGCCACAGCGACAGCAGGGCCCGGTCCACGGTGTCGTCGTCGGCTGCGCCGAGGAGCAGGCAGAGTTCGTAGAAGCCACCCGTCCAGTTCTCGTCGTCGGTCATGTCGTCCGCGCTCGTCACCGCGCCAGGATCCCTGATCCGGGCCTGGCCGGTCGACAGCACCGGCTGACGCGTCACCCCCACGATCGCATGGCAGAATGCCACCAGACCTGGAGCAAAGCGGCGAAGCGGGCGAACCGATGACGACGAGCAGGGCGGCCGAGCTGCTGCGGAGGCCCGGGGAACCGCAGCGGGCCACGTTCCTGGAACTCTTCTTCGACCTGGTGTTCGTCCTCGCGCTCGCCCAACTCTCGCGCACCCTGGCCGAGGACCTCGGATGGGGTGGTGCCTTCCGGGCGCTGGTCCTGCTGGGCGCCATGTGGTGGGTCTGGTCCAGCACCGCGTGGCTTACCGACCGGACCGACCCGCAACGACCGGTGATCCAGGCGCTCGTCGTCACCACCATGGTCGGCAGCCTGGTGATGGCCGCCGCGGTGCCCGAGGCGTTCGGGGAAACCGGCCTGATCTTCGCGGGCGCGTACGTCGCCGTGCAACTGAGCCGCGGGATCGTCCTGACCGCCGTCCTGCGCGGCCAGGACCTGCAGCGCAACGCCATGCGCGGGCTGATCTGGTACGGCCTGTCGGCGCTGCCGTGGATCGCCGGGGCGCTCACGCACGGCGCGGCGCGCGGAGCGCTGTGGGCACTCGCGGTGGTCCTCGACCACACGGCGGGCAGAATCGGCTTCCCCACCCCCGGTGCAGGTCGGGTCCCCGGCCGCGACCTCGTGATCTCCGGCGAGCACCTGTCCGAGCGCTACCGGCAGTTCTTCATCATCGCCCTGGGCGAGCTGATCCTGGTCACCGGACTGTCGCTGAGCAGCAGCGGCTTCGCGCCTGCCGGAGCTGCCGCGTTCGCGGTGTCCGTCGCGACCACGGTGCTGCTGTGGCGGATCTACATCTACCGCGCCGGTGAGGTCCTGGCGGAGGCGATCGTCGCCTCCCCCGACCCGGTCCGTCTCGCCCGGTCGGCGTCGTACACCCACCTGGCCATGGTGGCCGGTGTGGTCGTCACCGCCGTCGGCGACGAACTCGTCATCGCACATCCACTGGGACACACCCCACCGGCCTGGATCGCCGTCCTCCTCGGCGGACCCGCGCTGTACCTGGCCGGGCGCGCCCGCTTCGAGCACGCCGTGTTCGGACGCGTGTCCCGGTCCCGGCCGCTCGGCGTCCTCGCGCTGGCCGTCCTGGCACCGGCGATGCTGCTCGTGCCGCCGGTCGTGGTCGCCGGCGCCGCCGCTGTCGTGCTGACCGGGGTCGCCCTGTCCGACATGGCCCGCGCCCACGGACGGCCGCCCGAGCCGCCGTCACCGCCCCGCTAGGCGTACCCGGTAGCGCAGGTGGAGCACCCGGTCGCCCTGGATCACCACGTCCGGGTCGGCCAGCAGGTGCTGCGCGTCGACCGACCCGAAGTAGCGCTTGCCGGACCCGAACACCACCGGTACGACGTCCATGCGTACCTCGTCGACCAGGCCGGCGGCGAGCACCTGGCCTCCGACGTCGCCGGCGGCGACCTCCACGACGCGGTCACCCGCGAGCTCCTGCGCCATGGCCACGGCTGCCTCGACGCCGTCGACGAAGTGGAACGGCGCCTCGCGGTCCCAACCCTCGGGCTCCGGCCGGTGCGTCACGACGACCACGTGGTCGACCCCGCTCGGCGGCGTCCCGTCCCAGCCGTCCGTCAGGTCGAAGACGTGGCGGCCGACGACCGTCACGCCGATCTGGTCCCAGTACGGCCGGACGTAGTCGTAGGACGCCTGCGACACCGTGAGCGCGCCGCTGGAGTCCAACGGGACGTCGCCGCTGGACAACCAGTCGAACAGCGGCCCGGGCTGGTCGTTCTCGTCCGCGACGAAGCCGTCGACCGACACCGAGCTGTACATGACCACCGTGCCCACTCCGGCTCTCCTCTGCCTCGGGTGCCCCCAAGCTAGCGTGCCGTGAGCTGCCGTTCTTGTAGGAAATCAATCGGCCGGCAGCGGCCAGCCGTCCATCGCGTGGCCGGGGTGCTCGTGCAGGAAGCGCCGCCGGACCTCCACGTACCGGGTCGGTGTGAGTCCGGTGAACGCCCGGAACTCGTGGCCGAAGTGGGCCTGGTCGAAGTAGCCGGCCCGGCCGGCGAGGTCGCCCCAGTCGACCGGCCCGGCGGGATCGATCGCGAACACGGCCGCGGCGAAGCGGTAGGTGCGGGCCAGCCGCTTCGGCGTGACACCGACGAGCGCCTTGAACCGCTGCGCCAGATGGGTGCTGCTGACGCCGGCCGCCACGGTGAGGTCGCCGATCGCCACCGCGCCGCCGGTCGCCGCGATGACGCCGCTCGTCCGGCGGACCAGCCCCAGGCCGGCGGTCTCGCCCAGGCGTCGCAGCAGGTCCTCCTCGAGCAGCGTCAGCATCTCGTGCGGCCCGGCCGCGGTGGCCAGCCGGTCCCGCAGCTCGGCGACGGCGGCCCGGCCCCAGACCTGCTCCAGCGTCACCGGCCGGTCGCGCAGCTCGACCGCCGGCATCGGCAGGAACGGCGCCAGCCCCCACGGCTTGACGTGCACGCCGACGGACCGGGTCGCCGGCGGATAGCCGAACTCGAAGGCGCGGGTGGGCGTGGTGATCACGCAGCCGTCGGCGTACTCGGCCGCATCGACGTCGGTGCCGGCGCGGATACGGAACGGGGCCCCGAGGTTGACCACGAGCAATGCCGCCGGCATCGGCGGCAGCGTCAGCCTGGCGTACGGCGGCGCGCCCTCCAGGTAGTAGAGGTCGTCGATCAGCCCGTCCAGCGGCGGTCGCGGCACCCGGGACACGTACTCCACGCCCACAGCTTCGCCGACGCCCACCGGCCCCGCCAGCACCGCGCGCCCACCGTCGGGGCCGGGGCGAGATTGCGGTGATCCACTAGGCTGGTGGAGCCGTCACACCCGACCTGAGGACGCCCATGGCCCGCCCGTACCGTCCCGGACCGAAACAGTTCGTCTTCGCCGTCGGCGACGGCAACGACCAACGCGTCTCGGTGGCCGACCCACAGGAGGCCTACGAGGCGTTGGCGGAGTTCATCCGCGATCGCGAATCGGACACCTACACCATCGAGGACGAGCCCGCGGGGCAGCGTCTGGTGCTCATGCCGCTGCTCGGGATGATCTCCCGGTTCAGGGACACGGGCCAGCCTCGCTCGGAACATCTCCGGGTCGAGCGGGGCAACCGCTATCTCCCCAGCGCGATGCTGTTCTTCGAGAACGGATACGCCGGCCTCGACCACTTCGGCCAGTGGCTGTCCGACCTCTCCGACGTCGACGCGTCACCGGAGGCCCGCGGTGCCGCCCGCGCCGCCACGATCACGACCGAAGCAGCGGCGATCGACGAGGTCATGCGGATCTGGGCGGATTCGGGCTACGTCGACCCGACGGACCAGTTCTACATCTTCTTCGACTCGCACGGCGCCGACGACGACCGCGCCGAACGGGCCGAACTGCTCCAGCTGATCGAGTTCCTCGGTCTCGAACGGGTCGACGCCCCGGCCGGGGCAGCCGAGGGCGAAGTCTGGGTACGCGCCGACCCGCGCCTCGACGCGGAATGCGCCAGGTGGTCGTGAACCGCGCCACGAGAGACGTCGTCTTCACGCGTGGCAGCGGCTGGATGCCGACCGTGATCCGCGAGGACGGCGAGCTGAGGCTGATGCTCGCCGCCGGCGCCGACGCCAACCACGAGCCCCGCACGTTCACGTTCCCGATCGGGGAGGCCCACCTCGCGGTGATCCGCGAGGATCTGGCCCGGCACCTCCTGCTGTGGAGCGCGGTCCTGCCGCTGTGCGACGCCGCCGGCACCCGGGGGCGACTCGACGAGGACGCCGCCGTCGCGCTGCTGGACCCGGTCCTGCTCTCCGCACCCGCGGACGTCGACGCGCTCTTCCGCCGGATCCGGTGGGACCGGAGCCGGCTCGTCGCCCACGGCGCCGACATCGCCCTCCTGGAGCGCGGTCGGGTCTGCGAGGCGATGCGCACGGCGACGGAGGTGCCGAACGAGAAGCGTGCCCAGGAGGATCACGCGAACCGCCGTCGCGCCGCGCGCGGGACGGTCCTCGGGCCGCTCGACGCGGCGATCCTGCGGTACACGGGCCAGTACCTGCACGGCGCGACCGTTCCACGGCGGACGCCCGACGCCGTCGACCCCGCGCTGCTGCCCGAGGTCATGCGGGTGATCGCCACCGCCGAGCAGGCGTGTGCGGGGATGCGGATCGACCTCGATCCGCGGCGGGGGAACCGGGCCACGGACAAGCACGAATGGGATCGGACGGCGGCCACCGTCGACGTGGCCGTCCGCCGCGCGCATCCCGAACTCGTCGACGACGCGGTGCGTACGGTGAGCTTTCTGATGTGCGCGGAGGTCGCGGACCGGTCCAGGAGCACCCCGGTGGAGGACGGCCACGCCGACCTCGGTGAGAGCGCGAAGGCGGCCCTGACGTTCACCGACGACAAGGGCGGCGAGAAGTCGTGGCGACGCGACGGTCCGCGCACCGCCTCCGCCGAGTTCTGGCAGTTCGTCGCCGATCGCTCCGGCACGGACAACGAGGTGTTCACCATCGAGGACGAGGCGATGGGCGAGGGCGTCCAGCTGCACTTCTACGCGGACTCGATCGCCCGGATCACCACCGTGCGCCCCGGGGAGGCCGGGTCGGATCCGCAGTACCGGGTGGAGTACCGGCTGGTCGACGGGCTCGCCGGGTACCGGAGCCTGGTGGACGCCTTCGTCGGCGGCGGCTGTGCCGCACTCGACCGGTACGGTCCCTGGATGTCGGACGTCGCCGAGTTCGAGCGCGCACGCCGTCGCCGCGCCGACCGGTAGTCACAGTGGATGGCACTTCGAGGCCGTGACCGGATTCGAACCGGCGTACGCGGTTTTGCAGACCGCTCCCTGACCACTCGGGCACACGACCAGGACACAGGGCATTGCGTGGGAGCGGCGAGATTCGAACTCGCTCAGCGCGAACGCACCGGTTTTACAGGCCGGCCCACCTCACCGTCGGTGGCGCGCTCCCCTCGACCCGGAGGCCGGTGCCCGCGGAAGGTGTCGAACCTCCGACCTCCTGGGTGTGGACCAGGTGCTCTCCCGTTGAGCTACGCGGGCGTACGCGAGAGGGGTGGGATCCGCCCCCCTCGCCGCAATGGTCGCGCGTGCGGGACTCGAACCCGCTTCACCAGCGTGAAAGGCTGGGGGCCTACCCATGACCGAACGCGCGTCGCGTGCCCCGGGCTGGTGTCGAACCAGCGGCCTTCGGCTTGTCGAGCCGACGCTCTCCCGCTGAGCTACCGGGGCGTTGCGGTGAGGGAGGGAGTCGAACCCCCAAGGCCCTGCGGCCCTGTCCGCTTTCGAGGCGGCGCCCGTCGCCGGTCGGGTGGCCTCACCGCGAGTCGGGCCGGTCACGCCCGCCGGTTTCCCGGACCGTGCGCGACATCCCGATGCGTGCCCCCGGCGCGATTCGAACGCGCGACCCCTGGATTCGTAATCCAGTGCTCTGTCCGCTGAGCCACGGGGGCATGTGTCGTCGGGCGGACTCGAACCACCGACCTCTTCCTCATCAGGGAAACGCTCTGACCTGCTGAGCCACGACGACCTGGCGGAGAGGGAGGGACTCGAACCCCCGACGGTGTGACCCGTTACGGGTTAGCAACCCGCTGCCTTGCCAACTCGGCCACCTCTCCGTGCGCGCCCCGTGCCGGGATCGAACCGGCGACCTTCCGCTCGACAGGCGGATGCTCTCCCACTGAGCCAACGGGACATGGTGGAGTCGGGCGGAGTCGAACCGCCGGCCTCTTCGGTGCGAGCGAAGCGCTGCTACCACCTGAGCTACGACCCCATGCGTACCCGGAGCGCGATTCGAACGCGCACTGTCCCCGCCCTGAACGGGGTGCCTCCTGCCGTTGGGCTACCCGGGCATGTGTTACGTGCCGACGCCCGGCCTCGAACCGGGGGCCTCTCCGTCATGAGCGGAGCGCTCTGGCCGTCTGAGCTACGTCGGCGCGGTGCCCTCGGCGCGAGTCGAACGCGCACTGGCGACGTCCTCAACGTCGGGCCTCTACCGTTGGGCTACGAGGGCGTTGCGCTCCCGGGCCAGGATTCGAACCCAGCTCTCCGCAACCAGAATGCGGCGTCCTACCTGACTGGACGACCCGGGAAGGGTGGCCGGCGGGCATCGAACCCGCTGCTTCGGTGTGGAAGACCGACGTGTCCGCCGAGTTCACCACGACCGCATGACATGCCGTGCGTAGGCCGTACGGGACTCGAACCCGTAACCGTCCGGCTGAGAACCGGATGAGCTGCCAATTGCTCCAACGGCCCGCCGACGCACCCTCCCCGATGTGGCCGGGGGTGCGTCCGAACGTGGAGAAGAGGGGAATCGAACCCCTGACCTCCGCCCTGCCGAGGCGGCGCTCTGCCAGCTGAGCTACAACCCCATGGTCCGGGACCAGCGAGTCGAACGCTGTTTCTCCCGCTCCCAAAGCGGGCGGGTTACCGTCTCCCTCGTCCCGGAGGGAATCGCCCCCGGCCGGCCCGCACAGGCGCCGGCCGGGGATCGTCTTCATGCCGTCCACTGTGGAGTTGAGAATCGACGACGCCGCCGGCCGTGGCCGTGGCGAAAGCAGGGGCGACAGGATTCGAACCTGCGACCTTCGGTATTGGAGACCGGTGCTCTACCCGTTGAGCTACGCCCCTGTGTGTCCGGGTAACGAAAAAGCCGCCCTGTCCCGTTCGGGTGGGCGGCTTGTCAGCTTCCGCTGGCGCTATTCGCGCCGCCACCCCGGCTTCCAGTTCTGCTCACTCGCACACAGCTCGCGGGCTCGCCCGATCGAGCGCAGCACGACACCGCCGCGCGGCATGAGCCGCGTGGTTTCGGTGGACGCATACTGCTTCACGGGGAACTCCTTGATTCGTGCCGGTTGACCTTGCCCTGACAACAGTAGGGCCGATGCCGGAGGGTTGGCAAAGGATATTCCGGAGTCACGCTCGCCTATCTCGGTCGGCCGCGCCGCTCAGGCCTCGGCCAGGATGATCCGGACCGCGAGCAGGTGCCCGTCGACGTCGTGGTCGACCTCGACCGGGAAGACTCCGTCGCCCCACCTGGTCATGGCGAACATGATCTGCGCGTCGCCGAACGTGAGGGTGCCGCTCTCCGTGTCGCTGGCGCGCACCTGGCGCATCACCTCCCAGTGGTGGGAGTGCGGCCGGAAGTCCACCGCCATCTTCCGGCCGGGCTCGGCGTCGCGCCAGGCCTGCACCGTCATCGCCCGTCGCAGGGCCGAACGCAGCGGCAGGTCCGTCCAGCCGAAGCAGCTCTCGTCACCCGGTGCGGTCAACGGTGCGGCGGTGAACTCCGCGGCGGCCTCCGGGGCGTCGACACCCCAGAACGCGACGTCGGCGAGGCCGTCCGACGGCTCCTCGTGGCGCCACAGTGCGAGGGCGTCCGGGTCGGCGAAGGCCAGCCGAGCCGCGTCGACGCCGACCACGCCGATCTGGACGGTGGCGGCCACGGGCGCGTCACGGACCCGGACGACGATCTGGTGCCAGCCGTCCCACGGCCCGTCGGATCGTTCCGCCTCCACCGTGACGGCTGCGGCGGGAAGGCCGTCCACCGCCACCGCGGGCAGCCCGAAGACGGTGAACCCCGGCTGGCGTTCGACCGCGCACCGGCGCGCCCGCTCCCGGTGCGGCACCTGCGTCTCGGCGCGCTCCACCGCGGCCGTCCACCCGTGCTCCCGGCAGTGGTCGTCGAACCGTTGCTCCCAGGCGTCCTGACGCGAGGCGGGAACGTCGTAGTGGTAGCGCCCGCGCCGGACCGGGAACGACGCACTCGCGGACTCCGCGTCCGGACCGACCACCGTGTAGTCCGCGGATCCGGCGACCTCGGCCAGCAGGACCGGATCCTCGAAGCCCAGGCCGCGTGGATCCAGCTCGTTCGGCGGCCTGCTTCCCGACCACATGCCCAGCATTCCCCCGTCGATGATCACGAGCTGGCCGGACGGGCACCGGACCTCACCGAGCGGAACGATCTCTCCCATGGCGCGGCAGTCTACGCAGCCACCGAACGCTGCCGCGTCCAGCGGCGCAACGTGCCGCGCGCGGCCGGTCAGGTTCCACCGAAGCCGGTATCGAACGGGTGCCCGCCGTCCCCCCGGCCGCGAGGGCCGGGGCGGACGGCGGGCTCACCTCACTTACGGACCCCGTCGACCGCCTGCATGATCATGTCGGTGACCGCCTGGGGTTGGCTGACCATGATGACGTGGGAACCCTCGACCTCGGAGATCGACGCTCCGGCGCGCTCGGCCATCATGTGCACCACGTCGGTGCCGGCGGCCTTGTCGCCGGTGGCCACGGCGGCCCAGGCCGGTCGGTCCCGCCAGGCGGGCGTCCCGTTGGGCTGAGAGAAGGCCAGTGAGGACACCGGCCGTTGGGTGGCCGCCATGACGGCCGCCTGCCGCTCGGGGACGTCGGCGGCGAACGCGTCATGGAACTTCGCCGCGTCGATGAGGAACTCGGTCTCCATCCCCCGCTGCGTCGGATACTTCACCTCGTTCAGGGACGAGGTGAGGACGCTGTCGCGGGAGTTGCCCTCGATCGCCATGAGCGTCTCGCCCTCGTCGGGGGCGAACGCGGCGACGTAGCCGAGCCCGACCACGTTGTCGGCGCGGGACGCCGCGTTCGTGATCACCGCGCCCCCGTAGGAGTGGCCCACGGCCACCACCGGACCATCGGTCTGTTGCAGGGCGGAAGCGACGTATGCCGCGTCCTCCTCGATCCCGCGCAACGGGTTGGAGACGGACTTCACCGGGACGTTCGCGGCCTGGAGGCGTTCGACGACGCCGTTCCACCCGGAGCTGTCCGCGAAGGCACCGTGCACCAGGACGACGGTCGGGCTGCCGTTGCCGGCTGAGGCCATGCTGGTCATCGCGAGTTTCCTTCCATCGCTGTCAGGGACTCGACGCCCGCATTCCCGTCCGGTGCCGGCTCAACCGGCCTGCGGCAGCCGACGCGAACGGCTCTCAGTCGTCGGGCCCCGGCCCGCCCAACGCGTCCACGCAGGCCGCCAGGTCAGCCAGCAGTCGGTGGCGGGCGCCCTCGGAGAGCACCGACGTCATCCGGCGCTCGACGCCGGCCACGATCTCGTCGGCCCGGGTGAGCACGTCCCGTCCCGCCTCGGTCAGCGCGACGGGCAGGGCCCGGCCGCGGGGTGCGGCCGCCGCCCGTGCGAGCAGTCCCCGGTCCTGCAGGCCCCGCAGCAGGACGTGCATCGACTGCCGGGTGACGAACGCCCCTCGGGCCAACTCGGATCCGGACAGCCCGGTGCCGTGGGCGAGCAGTCTCAGGCAGGCGTACTGGGGCACGGAGAGCCCCACGGCGCGCAGTTCCCGGTCCATGGCCGCGCGCAGGGCCACGGCGGCGCGCTTCAACGCGTAGCCGACCGAGAGGTCAAGATCCAGGGCACCCTTCTCCATGTCAGGAGTCTGACATATGCTGTCCATGTCAACACTCTGACAAAGCGATCGAGGAGCGATCATGACAGTGACCGGACCCGACTTCATCGCCCTGCAGGTTCGTGACGTGGAGGCCGCGGCCACCTTCTACGAGACCCGGCTCGGCCTGCGTCGTGCCCCGACCGGCCCGCCGCACGCCGTGGTGTTCGCCACCGATCCGGTGCCGTTCGCCGTCCGGGAACCCCTCCCCGGCGTCGACCTCGACGCCGTACGCCCGCACGCCGGAGCCGGAGTCGCCCTGTGGCTGGGCGCCGACGACGCGCAGGCCCTGCACGACGAGCTCACGGACGCCGGAGTGACGATCGTCGCCGCACCCGCCGACACCCCGTTCGGACGCGCCTTCACCTTCCGGGACCCGGACGGCTACGCCGTCACCGTCCACGACCGGAACTGAGCCGACCGACGTGACCCGACGCACCGCACAGCGCACGATCGCCGGGCCGTGGTCGCTGACCACGTCCCGGCGGTTCTGGGAGGGCTTCGCCCCGGCCGCGCTCCCCGGACACGACGACGAGGAGGTCCTCGCGACCACGTTCCTGAACGAGCGGGACTGGACGCCCGCCACCGCGTCGGTACGACAACACCGCGAGAGCGCGGCCATCACCGTGACCGGCACCGGCGACCTCGACGCCGCCGTGGCGCAGACCCTCCGCTTCCTCGCCCTCGACGTCGACGCGACCGGCTGGAGCGCGGTGGGCACGCGCGACCCGATCATCGGCGAGGCCCAGCGACAACTGCCGGGGCTGCGCCCGTGCGGCTTCCACTCGCCGTACGAGGCGGCCTGCTGGGCCGTGCTCTCCCAGCGGATCCGCATCACCCAGGCGACCGGCCTGCGCGCGGCCCTGATCCGGCGGCACGGCCGCGACGGTAGCTTCCCCGCGCCGGCCCGCCTGCGCCGCCTCGACCTCGACCTGCCGGGCCGCAAGACCGAGTACCTGCACGCCGTCGCGGACGCCGCCCTCGACGGTCTGCTCGTCGGCGAGCACCTGCGCGGCCTGGACGCCGAGGCCGCCGTCGCCGCCGTACAGGCCGTGAAGGGCCTGGGGCCTTTCGCGGCGGAACTCGTCGTGCTCAGGGGCGCGAACCACCCCGACGGACTTCCTCACCACGACAAGCGGCTCAACGCCGAGGTGACCGAGAGGTACGGGACCACGATCGACGAGGTGTCCGAGCGCTGGCGTCCCTATCGGACCTGGGCCGCCGTGCTGCTCCGCGCGCTGCGCGAGGGTTGTACGCACGAGATCGGCACGGGCGGGCACCGGGTCGACTGACCGTGCTACTCGCCTACCGACCCACCGGCGAGCTCGGCCACGACGTCCAGATGCCCGAGGTGGCGGGCGTACTCCTGGACGAGGTGGAACAACACGCGTTCCAACGTCGCCGGCGCCGCTCCGTCCCACCTCGGACCGGGAGCCCCCACCGCCGCCAGGTCACTGCTCGCGACCACGGAGGCGGTGTGTGCTCCCTGGGCACGGAGCGACGCCGCCAGGCTGTCGCGTGTCTCGTCGGGCGCCACGTACCACCGGTCCCCGCGCCGGTCACCCCACGGATCGTCGACGTCGCACCCCTCGAATCCCCATTCGATCCACCGAAGCTCGACGTAGCGCAGATGCTTGAGCAATTCGAGGGGTGTCCACCCGGAGGGAAGCCGGCTGCGCCGCACCTCGTCGTCGGACAGAGCGGACACCTTCGCCAAGAGGATCTCCCGGAAGTAGTCCAGATATCTCACGAAGACCTCGGCGCGTCCCGATGCCGGAGTCGTCGGCGAGGGAAAGGGCAATGCCATCAGGTCATTGTCCGCGATTCCGACCGGCGAAGGAGCGCGCACCACCCTGCGGGCCGCCGATGGATGCCCGGCCAGGGTGGCGCCTCCGGCTGCGCCAGCGCGACTGGGCGGGCGCGTCGCGGGTAGTCCGGCCCGGTGACGCATGCCCGCATCGCCGACCACGGCCTCTTGGCGGACGGCCACAGCGCAGCCCTGGTGGACCGGGACGGTTCGGTCAACTGGTCCGGCGCTGGGACACCGATCCCGCGGGCTTCCTGATCTGTTCGTTCTGGCTCGTGGGTTGCCTGGCCCTCGCCGGCGAGCGCGACGAGGCAGGCCACCTGTTCGAGCGACTCGCGGGGCGTACCAACGACCTCGGCCTGTTCTCCGAGCAGGTGGACCCGCGCGACGGCGCCGCGCTGGGAAACTTCCCGCAGGCGTTCTCCCACATCGGTCTGATCAACGCCGCCGGTGGCCTCGGTGACCTCGACGCCGGGCACCGGGAGCTGCCTCCCGGGCCGGGCCGCCGGATCCCGTGGGACAGCGGGGCGTGAGCACCGGACCGCAGGACGCTCACCGCAGCCACCCCAGGAAGCGCCGGTGCAGCAGCCCCGCCGGCACCCAGTGCAGGTCCTCCGCCGCCCGCGCCAGCTGCGCACCCATGTACAACGCCAGCGACACCCGCGCGCCCGCGAACTCCGCCCGCAGCTCCCGCCGCCGCGTCTCGCACGGCCAGGGAGCCGCGCAGCCGCCACAGCTCCACACCGGCAGCACCGGCCCGTGCGTGCTCACCCGCGGCCCCCGAGCAGGGTCGCGGTGAGATGCCGCGCCTGCCGGCTGGTCACCCACTTCACCTGCCAGCACGGGTACGGCGTGAGCCGCCCCCACCACACCCGGCAGCCCACGCACATCCCGTCCAGACCCCGCACGTGTACGCGCAGGATGCGCTGCTCCTGACCGCTCACCGCCGCTCCCCCGGCCAGTGCACGGCACCGATCGGAACGCGGTGCCGGACCCGGCACGGCAGCTCGGCACCGCAGCGGCACACCCACCGCCACCGCCGCCACGACCACGCCGGCCGATGCCGCCGCGCGAGAGTCAACGCCGTTGCCGAGAGGTACTCGTCGTACGAGACGCGCCGAGGTGGCGACATCGGGACGCCCTCTCGGGCCTCCGTCTCCTGCTGTCCGCCTCGCGCCTGGATCAGCAGCCGCCGCCGAGCGGCCTCCTGCTCGATCGTCTGGATCCGCTGCCCGAAATCGGAGAGAACCAGCTGCGAAGGATCGAATCGGCTGAGGATCAGCCGCAGAAACCCGCCATCCGCTGTCATGTGTCCGGCCCCTCCGTCGTCGGGGCACGGAGGGCACCTGCTGATGTGCCTCGTTCCGCGCCCGCGTGCAGTGAGGTCCAGCGTCACGCCACGCGCGTCGGCGATCCAGAAGGTGAGTGTCCGCTAACCGGGTGTGCTGTCCGCTGGTGGCAGGCGTCCGGGGGCGTGCTCCATGCACAGTTCACGCAACGCGGCGGCCTCTGGCGCCCCCGACTGCTCCACCTTCGACAGCAGTTCCGCAGCACGCCACCAGTTCGACGGCACCACCCGGCCGGAGGCCACAGCCCGCGCCCCGACCGCGGCCGCCTCGTCCGGTTGCCCTGCGGCGACCAGGGCAAGGCCGAGGTCGAGACGGGCCGACGCAGATCGACGCGGCCGCGCTCCCCCGTCGCCGCGCGGGTCGAGGTCGGCCAGCACCGCCCGCGCCACCTGCTCGGCGCCCGGGTCACCGGCCCAGGCCAACGTCGTCGCGGCGTACGCGGCGGCCTTGGCCGGGTCGTAGCGGTAGTGATGCTCGGCTCGCGCAGGAACGGGCAGGTTCGCCGTCAGCCGCTCCACCCGGTCCAGGGATCGCCGGGTAGCAGGAACATCCCCGATTCGCGCCCACGCACGAGCTTCCTGAGCGGTCGCCTGGATCCTGGCCGAGCTGCCCTTCGGAGCGACCCGCTGAGCTTGGCGGGAGAGTTCGAGTGCCGTCCTGTAGTCACCTTGGGTCAACACGTCCCAGGCTCGGGTCTCCAGACACCATGCCTGGATCTCGCTGTGTTCCGCGTGTTCGGCAAGATCGCGAGCGGCGCGCAGATGGGCAGCCGCGGCCCTTCGCTGGCGTAGGTCGATGTGGACGGTGGCGCGCAGCACCGCCAACCAACCGCCGGCAACCAACAGCCGTCGTTGCTGGGCGAGCGTCACTCGTCCGTCCAGCAGCCTGACCACGTAGGCGAGGTGCCGCCGCACCAAGGGCAGAAGATCAGCCGGCGCCAACGTCGGATAGGAGCTGGCGAGGTCGTCGACGCTCTGCTCGATCCGTTCGAGTACGTCTGCGCTGACATCGCTGGCGGCAACTCGCGCCCGTAGCTCGCCGGCCTCGGCCGTATGGTCGACGGGCGCATCGACCAGGCGAGCCAGCACACCCCCCGCTTCGAGAAGCTGGTCGAGGTGCCTCGCCGTGTCGGCCGTCGGGGTCTTGAGACCTGCCTCCAACTCGTGCAGATGGCTCTTGCTCCGATGGGCGAGCTGCCCGAGTGCTCGAAGCGACAGACCACGCCGTTCCCGGAACTCACGCAGAACTGCGCCGAAGCGCGGATCGACGAACGAGGCCATAGCGCCGCTCCAAGCTCAAGGGGCCAGACGAACTCACCCGGCCACCGCCCCCTCGACGGTACCGCGCCTCGTCGCACGTCCGATGACCTCACGGATGCGCGTCGCAGGCGTACCACGGAGCCTCAAGCAGCGTCGCGGTGAGAGGCCGTGCCCGCCGGCCCGCGGCGGAGTCGGTCCGGAGCGCGACGCCTCGACCTACAGGTCCATCGCGTAGACCCGGACCCGGCGGCCGGTGTCCGGCTGCACCGTCTCTCGCTCCAGCGACATGCCCAGCTTGACCATCACCCGCGCGGACGCCTCGTTGCCGACGACGTGAATGCTGACCAGCCGCCGCAGGCCCAGCTCGGCACGCGTGTGGGCGACCACGGCCCGAGCGGCCTCCGTGGCGAAGCCCCGGCCCCAGTGAGCCTGGCCGAGCCGCCAGCCGATCTCCACCGCCGGCATGATCTCGGGCAGGAAGGTCGGCACCGCCAAGCCGGTGAACCCGGCCAGCTCGCCGGTCTCCCGGAGTTCCACCGCGTACAGGCCGAAGCCGTACTCGTCCCAGTGTCGTCGATAGGTGGCCAGGCGCTCTGCCGTCTCGGCCCGGTCCAGCGTGCGGCCCCCATGGATGTGACGCATCACCTCGGGCTGCGCGTTGACCGCGGCGATCCCGTCGAGATCCTCGTCCCGCCAGCGGCGCAGCAGCAGCCGCGGAGTCTCCAGGGATGCCGCGTCACCGGAGCTTGCCAGGTTGGGCACATCCCTTCCTAGCACGTCGGCGAGCACGAGGCGATGGATCATCAGGCCGGGAAGCAACCGACCGCCGCGAAGGGTCCGACCTGGTGCGAGCGGTGACGCCCCGCAGGCTCGACGAGGGTCGGACCGACCGGGGCGGGCGACCACCTTGCCCGGCCGTGGCCGTGACGGACAAGCTTGGCTCATGTCAGCGGGGATGGCCGGCCGTCGTCCGCCGACGCTCCGGCGTGCCGTGGCGCACCCGGGCGTCTGGTCGGTGCCGGCGACGGCGCTGCTGGTGCTCGTGGCGATGCCGTTCAACGACGGGTTCTACACCTTCTGGGTCAACTACGACGCGCAGGGTGACGCGCAGCAGTACGAGCTGCTCCACACCACGCGCATCTTCCGGTACACCTCGGGCGTCCTCTGTGGGCAGGCGTTGGCGTTGCTGGCCGGCGCCGCCCTCGCCGTGCGGAACACGCAGGCCAGGGCGCTGGCGGCGGCGGTCCCGCTCGCGGCGCTCCTGGCCGGGGTGGCCGTCACGGTCGCGTACCCGCTCGCCCGGGCCCGCGAGGGGGTCTTCTTCCCGACCGGCGCGCTCGACGACCCGGTCCTGGTGCGGGTCGTCCTGTGCGAGGTGGCCGCCTACCCGCTCTACGCGGCGGGCGGCGTCGGCCTCGGCGCGCTGCTTCGAGGGCGCCTGCGGCGACCCGCGACGCGCTGGCCGCTCGTGCTGCTGTTCCTGCTCGGCTGGTTCGCCGCCACCCTGACCGGGCTGGTGCAGGACGACCGGTTCGGGGCGCCGTCCGGCCTGTTGTGGGCCGTCTCACCGATCGCGGCCGGCACGGCGATCGCGCTGGCCGGACTGTCGACGGACGTCTGGGCCGTACCCCCGGTGGTGGTGGGTGACGGGGGGTGCGGCGCCGGCGTCGCCCTGCTGGTGAGCGCCGCCGCGTACGCCCTGGGGTTGAACCTGCTCGCCCGGTGGGCTCGTCGCCGGGCGCTCGCGCGCACCGACCGGCTCCCCCCACGGCAACCGGACCACTGATCCGCGAGCGGACCGACCGGCCGGTATCAGTGGCGCCTGCGGACGGCGTCGATGATGTCGGGGCGCAGCAGATGACCGAATCCGGCGCGGTCGAGGCGGCCGACCAGGCCGTCACGATCGGTGCGCAGCGCGGCGGCAGTGGCGTCCAGGTTCCAGTCGGTCGCGGCGAGCTGGGACAGCAGATGTCCCCGGCGGGTCTGGGCGGCCGACAGGCGGAACGTCTTGAGGTAGGCCGTCCGGCCGGCCTCGTCGGTGATGGTCTCGCCGATGTGGTTCTCCACGTCGGGGTCGAAGGCCGGCAGAAACCGGGACAGCGTGAACCGACCCATCCGACGCACCGGCGTGACGGTCGGACGCTCGGTGCCCAGCAGCCCGTCGGCCATGACCGCGTGCTGGGCCCTCCACTCGGCCTCCGCCCGGGCCATCTCATCTCGTAGGTCGGCGACGCTGCCGATGCCGGTGTCGTCGAGCCGGGCCACGAAGCCGGGCACGGCGGGATACAGGTAGGCGTAGTGGAACAGCAGGTCGCCGTAGAAGTCCTGCAACAGCGTGGGGTGCAGGGCGCGGTAGTCGTCCGGGTGCGGCACGACGAACGCGGCGGCGAGGGCGTCGGCGACGTACAGCACCATGCCGCACTGGTCGGGGTGGATCTCGAAGACACGCAGCGCGTCGTCGAGGCCGGTGACGGCGGTGCCGGTGTAGCTGGCCTCCACGCGTGGGGACAGGCCCCGGGTGACGGCGGCGCGGGTCCACTCCTGCCAGGCGACGGGCGGACCGCCGAACTGGAGCATCAGGTAGCCCTCCAGGGCCAGGTGCAGCGGCAGGAAACGCAGCCGCTGCCGATTCTCACGGCGGGCCAGTCGGCGGCGGAACGTCAGGCGGACGCCGTCGGGAGCGCCGGCGTCACCGGGGGCGTGGAACTGGGTGCCGTACGCGGCGGCCGGGGTGCCGTCGGTGCTCCACGTGGCCACGAACGCGTGCGGCACGTAGGAGACATAGGAGGTACGGGGTCCGGTGCTGACGATCGACAGGGCGTCCGGGGCGTGGAGGCGGGCGTGCAGGCGCAGATCGGTGACGGGGGCCGGCCGCAGGAGCGGGACGAGGCGGAGCGCGCCCCACGTCTGGGCGGGGCCGGTCGTCAGCCCGGTCAGGTCGATCCCACCGACGGCGGCCGTCACGACGCTGCCCGCTCGGCGTCGAGGAAGCGGTCGACCCGGTCGGCGAGGTGCCGGCGTAGCTCCTCGAAGCCGGCCTCGCCGGTGGCGAAGCGGGCCAGCTCGACGAGCGCGGCCACGTCCTCGGCGTCGCGGACGCCGACGGTGGCCACCCCGGCGGCGAGACGGCGCACGTCGAAGGTGTCGGCGTCGTAGACCGGGTTCAGGTGTACGACGCTTGTGGCCCGGTGTGGATCGAGGCGGGTACGCCAGACCCGCAACACCTCGGCGGCCTGCCCGGGTGGGTCGTTGTCCCAGCCGTCGGAGACGACGACGAGCCGGTCGGGACGGCGTTCGAGGGCGTCGACGAGTCGCGTTCCCAGGCCGGTGGGGCCGATGGGGTGCACGAGCAGCGGGTCGCCGCGGTGGTGCAGCCACAGCCCGGTGTAGTCGGCGGCGAGGACCTCCAGCAGATGGTGCGCGGCCAGGGCGACGGCGAGCGGCCGGCGGCGCTTCACGCCGGAGCCGGCGGCGGAGTAGCTGTCGTCGAGGACGGCCACCACCCGGCCCCAGGTGCCCGCCTGCCGGCGGGCGGCGCGGCGCGCACCGGCCCGCAGGGCGTCGGTGAGTTCGTCGCGACGCCTGACGCGTTCCGCGCGGGGCAGCGACAGCACGTAGATCGCGAGGCGGGTCAGGGGCGCGGTGGCGAGGTCGAGCACGAGCGCCTCGACGCGGTGCCGGGCACCGCTCGCCTGCAGCCGTAGCCGTTCGCCGGCGGTGAGCTTCGGCGCGATGCCGGAGAGGAACCGGGCCCGGTCGATGCCGTGCCGGGCGGCGAGTCCTTCCGCGACGGTGTACGGCAGCTCGTACAGGGCCCGCTGCTCGTAGTGGGCGCGCCGCCACGCCTCCAGGATCGGGGTCTGGTAGCGCTTCGGGCGGCGCCAGTCGAACAGCGCCGTACCGACCTCGCCGGGAAGACGCAGATGGGCGTGACGCGCGGCGACCGACAGGGACCGGCGGTACTTGACCGCGTCGAAGGCCGGGTCCGGTCGGGCCGCCACCCAGTCCCGCACGATCGCCCGGGTACGCCGGTTGTTGATCCTCAGCCGGCGCAGCTCGCGGAACACGCCGTACACCCGCTGCGGTGGCAGCGACCGCAGTCGCGCCGCGATCAGCCGCCCCTCGACCGCGCGCTGCGCGGCGCCGGCCTCCCTCGCGGTGCGGAGCAGGTTCGTCACGACCATGGCGGCGTTGAGGTGGTTGACGTCCAGGGCCAGGGTCGCGGCGTACAGGTCGCGGTAGTTGCCCAACACGTACTCGTGCAGGAACGCCAGCGACAGGCGCTGCGCGGCGGCTGTGGACCGGAACTCACGCTGGCCCGTCGAGGTGATCGCGGCGTTGACGAACATGACCACGTCCTCGCACGCCACCCGATCCGCCCGTGACATGCCGCGACGCAACTCCTCGAGACGATGACCGAGAGGCCGGCCGGGGAATG
Organism: Micromonospora maritima; assembly: GCF_902825405.1. Lineage (GTDB taxonomy): Bacteria > Actinomycetota > Actinomycetes > Mycobacteriales > Micromonosporaceae > Micromonospora > Micromonospora maritima. The sequence goes on from NZ_CADEAU010000001.1 coordinate 28,239, forward strand.
GGAGCACGAACTGCGAAGCATCGCTTCAGAGGCGGGTTCCGGAAGTCGCACTCAAGTCCCGCGGCCGGCTCGGCCACGATACCCGTCCCGGTCCCGACGCTGAAGCGGGATTTCGCCGGGCAGCTCGGAGGCACCGGACAGCCGCCATCCGGTTGGCCGCGACGACGACGACCCCGAGACTGAAGCGCATGTTCGCCTATGCCTGCCCGGCCTGCGGCCGACGGTGCGGGACGAGTCTTCCAGACCGCGTCGGCACCCCCTGCTCTTCCTGCGTGGCCGCCGAGACCTGGGACCGTCTGCCGGCCGACACGCGGGAGGCGATCGACGCCGCGATACGCCGCGGTGTGATGTCCGGTCTCCTGGCGATGCGGGCGTGCGACCCGCCGATCCGGCTACCCCACGCCGCAGACCTGCTCGCCTTCCGGCTGAGCGCCGGAGTCACCAGCGACCCCACGGCTTGACGGCTCCGTAGCTCGATCCGCACGAGTTCCCGTTCCGAGCAGGGCCCGAGGCCGGCAGGCGGGGACGGTACTCTGCGTGCTCGTGAACGCCTTGCTGCGGCGGTTCGTCGAGCTCGTCGAAGCCGACCTGACAGCCGCCGGCTTCGTCCGCCGAGGGCTGGTCTTCCGGCATTTCGCCCCAGAGGGCAACGGGATTGCTCTCGACATCCAACGCACCGCCGCGCTGGGGGGTGAGGTCGAGTTCTTCATCAATGTCGGGGTGTTGCTCGCGCCGCACCTGCGGTACTTCTTCGGAGAGCACGATCCGCGCCGCGCCGCGACGCCGCACCACGGCGTCTGGCGTCATCGCCTGGTGGCGACCGACGACGACGCGGCGATGCCCGACCACAGGTTCTCGCTGTCCGCCCAAGCCGACGTGGAACGCGCCGCCACCGTCGTGCGGACCTGGCTGGCGCAGAACCTGCCCCGCATGGAGACCTGGCTGGGCGACGTCGAGGCGATGCTCGCCGCGATCGAGGAGGACCGCGAACGAGCCGCCCAGGCCCGCGCCGAGCAACTCGCCTCCGGCCGGTGGAGGGCCGGCCGCTGGCCGGACGGGGAGTGGAGCGGCGCCGTCATCCGCGCCTACGCGCACGCCGAACGCGGCGACGTGGACGCGGTCGCGGCCGAGACCGCGAGTTGGCGCGCCGGCGGCCCCGACTCGTTGGCCGCCGACGCGCTGGCGGTCGCCCACCGGCGTCGTGCCGAACGACGGGGATGACCTAAGGGCGTTTCGCCTACGTCGTCGAGTCGCGCGCCCAAGTCTGCGTCGCCCGGCGACCGGGCCCACGGCGTGGCGCGGGAGACAGCAGCGCCCGCGGTCGCGCAGTCGGTCTTCACGGGGCGACCGCGCCTTCGTGCCACTGCGTCGGGTGGTGGCGGTGGCCGACCACCCGCCCCGGTCGCCGCCTGCACCGGAGCGATTGAGCAGGTCACCGCCGGGGTAGTGCCCCTCCTCGCGGATGATCATTCGGCGGCCGGTACCGGTCCGCCCGGCGAGAGGGGTACCACCGGTGCGAAGCTGGGGGCGCGACGCCGTCGCGCGGTTGCGGGGCGACGGCATGACCGTGGTCGAGCTGACAAGCGCCGCCGTGGTCGCCTGGATCGTGGCGGCGGTGGTGATCCGTCACCCGGACCCGTTCTTCGCCCCGACCGCCGCGCTCGTCGTGCTCGGCGAGTCCCGCGGGCGACGGCTGCGGCAGACCGTCGAGATCCTGCTCGCCGTGGCTGCCGCCGTGCTCATGGCGGAACTGTTGGTGTACGCGCTGGGTCCGGGCACCGGCACGGTCCTGCTGGTGCTGGTGCTGACCACCACGACGCTCGTGGCGTTCGGGGCCCGCCGCGCCCTGGTCGTGCAGGCCAGCGTCTCGGCCATGTACCTGGTCGTGGTCGCCGCGCCGAGCGGGACGCTGATGCCGTTCCGTTTCGTCGACGCGCTCATCGGCGGCGCGGTGGCGCTGGCCGCCAGCCAGGTGATGGCCGCCCGCGACCCGCTGGAGCCGCTGGTGGCGCAGGCCCGGCGCAGCTACACCGACCTCGCCGACCTGCTCGACCAGGTGAACGGGGCGCTGCGGAGCTGCGACGAGGAGGCCGCCCGCGCGGCGCTGGACCAGGCCCGGCAGGTGGACGACTGCGTCGCCCAGATGCAGGCCGCCGTGCTCGCCACCGGGGAGACGCTGCGGCTGGGGCTGCGCCGCCGGCACCTGGGCAAGCTCGCCGACGTGGAGGCGACGCTGCGGCAGCTCGACTACGCCGCCCGCAACATCCGGGTGCTGGCCCGGGCCGGCGTGACCCTGACCCGCCGGCACACCGCCACGCCGCCGGAGCTGGACACGGCGATCGGTGCGCTGACCGCCGCCGTACGGTCGGCCGGGGAGGCTCTGGCCCACGACCTCAGCGGCGCCGACGCCGACCGGCACGCGCAGCGGGCCGACGCGGCGGCCCTGGAGGCGGTCCGGGTCGCCGCGGGCCTGCTGCGGACCGATCCGCCGCTGCCGGTCACCATGATCGTCGGTCAGATCCGGGCGACCGCGATCGACCTGCTGCGCGGCGTCGGCCACGACGACGTGACGGTGCTGGACCGGGTGGACGAGGCACTCGGCCTGAGCCAGGCGTGACGCCCGCACCACCCTGACGAACGGCCTCCCCCCGGGTTGACTCGGGGCCCGCGAGGCGGAAGCCTGTGGAAGCGCTCCCATCGTCGAGCTTCTATTCACGTCAGGGAAGGAATGCTCGTGCGTCCCACCACCGCACTGCTCCCGGTCGTGCTGGCCGCGGCCCTCGGCGGTCTGGCCCTGCCGGAGCCCGCACTGGCCGCCCCCGGCCCGGCACTGGCCGTCGACGTCACCGCCGACCGGCACCCGATCAGTCCGTACGTCTACGGCATGAACTTCGCCGACCAGGCCCTTGCCCGGGAGCTGAGGCTGCCCGTGCACCGCTACGGCGGCAATGCCACCACCCGCTACAACTTCCGCAACGACACCACCAACCGGGCCTCGGACTGGTACTTCGAGAACATCCCGAACGACAACCCGAGTCCGGCCGATCTGCCGAAGGGCTCGGAGACCGACCGGTTCGTGCAGCAGAACAAGGCCACCGGCGCCGCCACGGTCATGACGGTGCCGATGCTCGGCTGGATCGCCAAGGACCGGGCGAAGGCGTGCGGCTTCAGCGTGGCCAAGTACGGTCCGCAGCAGTCCACCGACCCCTGGGCGCCCGACTGCGGCAACGGCAGGAAGCCCGACGGCAGCCTCGTCACCGGCAACGACCCGAAGGACACGAGCGTCGCGGTCGGTCCGGAGTACGCCACCGACCTCGTCGACCACCTCAAGGGGCAGTTCGGCGCCGCCGCCGACGGCGGGGTCCAGTTCTACAACCTGGACAACGAGCCGGACCTCTGGCACGCCACCCACCGCGACGTCCGCCCGGTCGGGCTGGGCTACGACGAGCTGCGCGACCGCACCTACCGGTACGCCGCCGCGATCAAGGCAGCCGACCCCGGCGCGAAGACGCTCGGCCCGGTCGGCTGGGGTCTGAACTCGATCTTCTACTCGGGGCTGGACCAGGACACCTGCTCGCGCACCGGATGCTGGTCGAACCCCCCGGACAAGGCCGCGCACGGCGGCCAGGACCTCGGCCCGTGGTACCTGGACCGGATGCGGGAGTACGAGCAGCAGCACGGCACCCGGATCCTCGACTACTTCGACGTCCACCTCTACCCCCAGCAGTCGGGCGTGTTCGGTGACGCCGCCGGCGACGCCGACACCCAGGCGCTGCGGCTGCGCTCGACCCGCCAGCTCTGGGACCCGACGTACACCGACGAGAGCTGGATCAACCAGCCGGTCCGCTTCATCCCCCGGATGCGGGAACTGGTCGACCAGCACTACCCGGGCACCAAGATCGCGATGACCGAGTACAACTGGGGCGGCCACGGGTCGCTCAACGGCGCACTCGCCCAGGCCGACGTGCTCGGCATCTTCGGCCGCGAAGGGCTGGACCTGGCCACCCTCTGGACCGCACCCGGGGCCGACCAGCCGGTGGCCGACGCCTTCCGCATCTACCGCAACTACGACGGCCGGGGCGGGGCGTTCGGCGAGACCTCCGTCCGGGCCACGAGCGCCGACCAGGGCAGGCTGGCCGTGTACGCGGCCGAGCGCACCGCCGACCGGGCGCTCACCCTGGTCGTGGTGAACAAGACCGGCGACGACCTGACCAGCCCGATCGCCCTCACCGGCGCCGCCGCCGGCACCGCCCAGGTCTACCGCTACAGCGCGGCGGACCTCACCGGCGTCGTCCGGGAGGCCGACCAACCGGTGACCGCCGGCGGCCTGACCGCCACCTTCCCGGCCAACTCGATCACCCACCTGGTGCTGCCGCGCGGCACCACACCCGGCGACACCACGGCGCCGACCACCCCCGGCAAGCCGACAGCCGGCGCGGTCACCGCCGACAGCGTCGCGCTGACCTGGACGCCGTCCACCGACGACACCGGCGTGACCGGCTACGACGTGCACCGGGTCGACGCCACCGGCACGGTGAAGGTGGGCAGCGCCACCGGCACCTCGTACACGGTGAGCGGGTTGACCGCGGACACCTCGTACACCTTCGTGGTGACCGCCCGCGACGCGGCGGGCAACGTCTCGACGGCCTCGCCCGGCCTGACCGTGCGGACCGCACCCGCCGCCCCGACCGGCCGCTGCACGGTCGGCTGGACGGCGAACAACTGGCCCGGCGGCTTCACCGCCACCGTCACCATCAGGAACACCGGGACCACCGCCGTCGACGGCTGGAAACTCGCGTTCGACTTCCCCACCACCGGCCAGAAGATCGGCCAGGGCTGGTCGGCCACCTGGAAGCAGGAGGGAACCAGCGTCACCGCCGAGAGCATGAGCTGGAACGGCAGACTCGCTCCCGGCGCCACCACCAGCATCGGCGTCAACGGCACCTGGACCGGCACCAACCCGGCACCGTCCGCCTTCACCCTCAACGGTCAGCGCTGCGGCTGACCCGAGACGACTCTGCTCCGCCGGCCGGACCGGCGGAGCAGGGTCGGAGGTGGCCGGCGGAGATCGACATCGACCGCTGCGTCCACGATCGCGTGAATCGCGTTAGCGCCCCCATGCCCCGGGTACGACGAGGGAATGACGACCGACCAGGCGAAGCAGGAGTTGCGGGAGCTGATCGACAAGCGCGTGGCGGCAGTGGCGCGCCGGGACGCCGGGGCGCTTGCCGCTCACCAGGCCGCGGACGTGCTCGCCTTCAACGTCCTGCCCCCGCTGCGACTGCGGGGTGCCGACCAGATGGCGCCGCAGACCGAGGCGTGGTTCGACGCGTACGCCGACGGGCCGGGATACGAGGTTCGGGACCTGCATGTCGACGCCGACGGCGACCTCGGCTACTGCGCCTTCCTCTACCACGTCACCGGGACCTTGCGGTCGGGCACGGACGTGTCCATGTGGGTACGCGCCACCCTGGTGTGCCGCAGGCGCGACGGGCGATGGGTCGTCGTCCACGACCACGAGTCGATTCCGTGGGACCCGGAGACCGGTCAGGGTCTGGCCGACCTCGACCCCGATGGATGACAAGCTCCTGGCGCCCTGGGCACAGCCGCGATCCGTCGGCCGTGTGACGGGCCGGTACGACGCCCGGTCCGGCACTATCGTGACCCGATGACGACCGACAGGTGGGCCCGGTGGCTGCTGGCGCGCCGAGACGGCGGTGACGCCGGTCTGCGCGCCCGGCACGCCACAGACCTGACCTGGTTCCGCGACGGGGTTCTCGACCGAGCCGATCTGAAGCCCGGCGACGTCCTCCTCGACGTCGGATGCGGGACCGGGCTGATCGGGTTCGGCGCGCTCGACCGTCTCGGTCCGGACGGCCGGGTCATCTTCAGCGACGTCTCGCCGGACCTGCTCGACCAGTGCCGACGGACCGCCGACGGCGATGAGCGATGCAGCTTCGTCCAGGCGCCGGCCGAGGACCTCGCCGGCGTCGCCGATGCCGCCGTCGACGTCGTCACCACCCGGTCGGTCCTCATCTACTCCGACCGCAAGGCCACCGCGTTCGCGGAGTTCATCCGCGTGCTCCGCCCGGGCGGAAGGCTCTCCCTCTTCGAACCGATCAACAGCTTCGCGCTGCGGCACCGCCCCGACGATCTGTTCGGCTGGGGTGGCACACCGGTCGACGACCTGGTGGCCAAGGTCAGCGACGTCTACCGGGCCCGAACCGAAACGGCCGAGCGGCCGATGGTCGACTTCGACGAGCGCGACCTCGTGGCGTGGGCGGAGGCCTCAGGGTTCGAGGCGATCGAACTGGACTACCGCGCCCGGCTCGACGCACCCGCCGAGCCGATCAGCGACTGGGAGGCGCTCAAGCGCACCGCCCCCAACCCCCTGGCCCCGACGTACGGCGAAGCCATTGCCGCCGCGCTCACCGACGACGAGCGCGAGCGCCTCGACGCGCGCATGACCGCCCTGGCGGCCGCCGGCACGCCGACGCGGCGCACGGCGGCCACGGCGTTCCTGCGCGCACGGCGCCCAGACCGGAACCCCTGAGACGTAGCCGGTCAGTCGCGACGGCCGTCGGTCAGGTGCACGTGACGCAGTCCCGGGCCGAAGGCGGCCACATGCTCCGCGGTGCCGTGGTGCGGTTGCGACGGCGTGAAGCGGTCCTCGTCGACGGCGATGTCGTAGGCGCCCCCGACGGCATACTCGGCCAGGGTTCCGGTCAGCCGGTGCCCGCCCGCCCACGCGAGTCCCGAATCGAGGGTCTCGAACACCCCGGAGGCGTATCGGGCGCGGTCACCGTGGAAGACCCAGACGGTCGGCCGGAGTCGGCCCAACTGGTCGGCGGTCGGCCTGCGGTGCCGGCCCTCCGGGGTGAACGAGAACGAGTCGGGGAAGCTGCCGGACCGGTGACGGACGGCGAGGAGCACCGGTTCGGGGTGTACGCCTTTGAGCCCCTCGCTGCTGGGGATCTCCGCGAAGGCGTTCCACAGGTGGAAGCAGATCAGCCCGTGGGCGGGATCGGCCGTGGTGTAGACGAGCGTCTTGGGAAAGAAGGGGTTGGCTCCGCCGATCCACAGCGACGGCGGGCCGAACGCCTCGACGACCTCGGACAACGTCCGGTCCCGCGTCACCCAGTCGCCGACCTCCGTACCCAACCGCCGGAACTCGGCCTCGGACAACGCCCGGTCCAGTTCGAGCCAGCCGAGGCGGTCGGCGATCTCCGCGTACACCGAGGCCGTGGCGTCACGCAGGGCATCCGCCGGAAGGACAGCGCTGTAGGCGCCCCGGACACCCGTCGGAGTGAACGCGTCGCGATCGCGGAGTCCGTCGCACTCCGCCCACCATCGCTCCAGGCAACCGTCCACGGCCGCCATCGCCTCCAGCAGAAGCCGTTCGGCCATCTCGTCCCGGCCGTACATGCCGGGCCGACGCAGGACCCCGTTCACCTCCGTCAGGTGGTGTCGCCGTGCCTCGTGGAGGCCGGATCCGGACGCTTCGTCGCCGCTCATCGCCGCCGATCATGACACCTCGTCGGGGCCCCGGCCACGCGCCGGTCGGCCGGTCGATGACATCCTCGCCCGGGTGGAGACTGTCGCCTGGTTCCTCGACCCGTACGCCCGCCGGTGCCCGGGCCCGCGCGACTGCCGCCCGCCGGTGACCACCGCATGAGCCTGGTGTCGGCGTTCGTACCGATCTGGGTCCTCACCGCGGTCGGCTACGCGGCCTGTCGTCGGGGTCTGCTCGGCGAGGCGGCGGCGTCCGTGCTCGGCCGGTTCGTGTTCCACCTGGCGATGCCGGCCGCCCTGTTCCTCACCCTGTCCCGCATGCCGCTCTCCGGGTTCGACGGCCGCCCGCTGCTCGCCTTCGGGCTGAGCACGGCCGTGGTCGTCGGGATCGGCTGGGCGGGTGCGGGCCGGCTGTCCGGTCGCGCGCCCGGCGAACGGCCGATCCGGGGCATGGCCGCCGGGTACGTGAACTCGGCGAACCTCGGCATCCCGATCGCCACGCAGGTTCTGGGCAACGTGTCGTTCCTGGCGGAGGTGGTGCTGTTCCAGGTGCTGGTGGTGACGCCGGTGATCCTGGTCGCCCTGGACCGGCACGCCGACCCGGCAGGGCGGATCCGGGTCCGCCGGATCGCCTCCCTGCCGGTGCGCAACCCGGTGATCCTGGCGTCGCTCCTCGGTCTCGCGTGCTCGGCTGCCGGCCTGCGCCTGCCGGCCGCGGCCGACGCGTCACTCACCCTGCTGGCGGGCGCCGCGGTCCCGGCCGCCCTGGTCGCGCTCGGCGCGTCCCTGCACCGCACGGGCCCGTCACCGGCCGAGCGGGCCGAGCCCGCCGAGCTGGCCGTGATCACCGCGCTGAAGCTCGTCGCACAGCCGATCATCGCGTACGCGGCCGGACTGGCCCTGCACCTGTCCGCGCCGCAGTTGCTGGCCGCAGTGGTGTGCGCGGGCCTGCCGACGGCGCAGAACACGTTCATCTTCGCCCAGGAGTACGGCGTCGGCGAGGAGTTGGCAAGCCGGGCGGTGGTGGTCACCACGACGCTGTCACTGGCCACCCTCGCCCTGGCGGCGACACTGCTCGGGTAGGTCCGCCACCCGACGCGTCGCGGCAGATACGGATGCGACACTGCGGCGGTGGAGCGCTTCCGGTGTGCCAACTGCGGGAACACACTGAGCGTCCCGGTCCGGTTGGTGGACCTGCCGGCGGGACCGCCCCGGTCGCTCCTGGACTGCCACCACGTGAACCCGCCGCTCCTCGACCCCGGCTCGTACGCGATCGACGAGGCCGCCTACGGCCGTGACCAGGTCACCGGCACCTTCGTCCTCTCCCCCGGCGACGTACGCGGAACCCGCTTCGTCCATGACCTCGTCCAGACGGGCTGCTGGTCCCTGGTGGGATGGGTCCCCTGCGTCGCGTGCCAGGGCTGCGGCGCGGTGGTCGCCTCGCGTACGGACGACTGCGGGATGGCGCAGGACCTGCGCTTCCTTCCCGCGATGGTCGTCCGGGAGCGGTGTGACGATGAGCCGGGGCAGGCCGGCGATCCCTTCGCGCTGATCGCCGACTGGGACCGCCCCGCGCCCGACACCCGGCGACACCGCTGGCTGCCCGAGCCGACCCGCCCTCGTCCCGGACTCGTCGCCACCCGCTGGGGCGGCCGAGGCGTGAAGGGCGACCTCTTCCGGGACGATCCGCCGGCCTGACCCGGCCGGTGGCCGGCTTCCCGGTATCGCTACTCGGCCCCGGCCAGGTAGCCGACATGCGGTGACCCGACCGCCGAGCGCACGTGGTATCCCCACCGACGCAACGCCTGCATGACCTTCTCCGCGCCGGCGGGATTCGCGGAGTGGACGTAGACCACGCCGACGTCGAACGGGCGCCTCTCGAACGCGGCCCGCTCCAACACCTCGACGACCGGCCAGATCGTGTCGTCCTCACCGAGGTCGTGATCCAGCCACAGCTCGTCCAGTCGCCGTCCGCGGTAGGACTCCAGCGCCGCGATGCCGGCACTGCTCGTACGGGCCACGTGTGCCACCCGGCCGTCGACGAACGAGCGCAGGTCGTCGACCAGCACGATTCCCGGCAGCTTCTCGCTCACCACGGCACCACCCTCCCGAGAGGCCTTCGAAGACCCGACCCTCACACGGTCGGCCAGGGCTCGCCGCCGTGCAGACCGGCAACCTCCCGTTCTGGGATGCGCGCGACGAGAACGATCACCCGCTCGGGGTCGGCCGGCGCTCGCCCGAGCACCCGCACCTCGGCCTGCTCGGCGATCGTGGCGTCCGCCAGGACGGAGAACAGGAGATCACCGTCGGCCTTGCTGTACCCGTCGGCCGCCAGTTCGATGGTCGTCCCGGAATGCAGCTCGACAACCCAACGGCTCGGTGGCCCGGCAGCGAATCTCACGGCTCGAAGGCTAGCGTCCGAAACCCCGGACGGTAGCCGGCCATCGGCCCACGACGGCGGAACGCCGTTGCGTTCTCTCGGAGCACCGAACCCCGACCAGGGCCGACACCCGACGCACCATCGGTACCAGGCCCGGTCATTCTTCTTGGCGCGGATCTCGTGCCCACTCCCCACGCCTGGGCTCTGCCAGGGTGGCGGCGAGATAGGCGTTGCGGCGTGCGATCAGGCGGCGCAGATACGGCCGCAGGACGAGGATGGCCACCAGGCCACCGAGGGGACCCATCGGCGCGGTGAAGTCGATGACATCACGCATGCGGGTGGCCGAGGAGCCAGCCGGATCCGGCGCGAAGCTGTGCTCGTGGTGCCATCGGCCGAACGGGCCGCTGATCTGCTCGTCGGTGAAGCCGTACGGCCGCCGGTAGTCGGTGATCCGCACGGTCATCCGCCAGGGAAGGCCGAAGTGCCGGGCTTCCCAGGTGACGGCATCACCGGCCGTCAACCGGCCCGTCGTCATGCCGCCGACCGCCCGTTCGGCGGCGCTCCCCATGGACTCGGTATGCGTACCGACGTCGAGGCAGGCGTCGAAGACGGTCTCCGGGGCTGCCCGAACGTCAGTGGTCAGCTCAATACGCGGCACAGCGCCACCGTAGCCTCGGCGACCGACGCGGCTCGGTCGGCTGGCGCTTCACGAGACTTTCGGACGCCGACCCGGGCCTCCCCGAAAAGGCCGATAGGCCCCCCGAGGGAGGCCTATCGGGAGCTGGCAGGCAGATCCCCTACAGCAGCGATTCCATCCCGGCGACTGCCAGTCGGATCGCGCCGGCCAGAAGGGAGATCTGGGTGACGATGAAGGTCGTGTGAACACAGATCCTTCCGATCACCCGGAAGTCCCTCTCCAGCTTGACGAGGACCTTGTGGAACCAATCTTGGTTACGCAAGACCGATTCCCGGACCCGTTCACTTTTGGGCACTCTTCCTCCAATAAGAAGGGAGAGCGAGCAGCAGCGAACGGATCGCTAGTCCGACTCGCTGCCACCCACTCTCGGTGGGTACAGCAAGCCGAACCAGCGAATGCCAGCTCGGTTTATTGAACCCTCATCATAACCCGTCGATGGGGTCGCGTGCTAGCCTGGGCGGTGCGTAAGCCCCTCCTTGGAAGCGGCGGATTCGCTACCCGTCGGCAGGGGCGCGCCAGCGGCAGCGGCGAAGCCTTTTATCACTTTTGGGCAGGCCTAGCCGCTGTCGCTGCTCCCGATTCAGGGACCCCGGGCCGATCTGCGATCCAGCACAGGCGGGTCTCAGCCTGAGACACGCTCAGCAAGGGGAGGCAGATCAGGCGCGGAGGCTGACCAGGGTCGGCGGGGTGCGTTCGCCGTCGGGTCGGGCCAGGCTGATGACGGCGTGGCCGGTCGGTATGCCGTTGAGAAGGTCGGATGCCGACCAGATGGGACGTTCGACCGAGCGGACGGTTCGCCCGTACTGGCGGCTCTGGCTCTGTCCGTGTTGGCGGCCCGGGTGGCTGACGGTTTCCGTGGACGAACTGCTGCTGGTGGCGCCCCCGGACGACATGGAGCTGGTGCCTGTGCTCTGGCTCGAGGCGTACGAGGCTTCGCTTGTCGTGGTGGACCCGGTGCTGCCCGAACCGGTGTGGACGGTCACCTCGTCCACCCATTCGGTTCCCCAGTAGTCCGCGAGGTAGGCGGCGTCGGTGGGGTTGCCGCCCGCGAAGACGGCCTTGCAGCCGGTGGCGGCGAACAGGCTGGGTCGGATGTCCGGTTGGAGGTCACTGAGCGACTGCGTGAGCATGACCAGGCCGGCGTTGCGTGATCGGAGTCGTTGCACGCCGTGGGCGACGTACTCGTCGACGTAGCGGCCGGCTTCGTCGATGACGAGGCCCTTGAAGATGGACTTGTTCGCCGATGGCGCGGAGCAGGCCTGCACGAACTGGGCGACGGCGAGTCGGGCGAGGATCCGGGACGCCTCCGGCAGGGTTCCCTCGGCGAGCGCGATGCGGACCCGCAAGGGGCGGTTGATGTCCCGCATGGCGAAGCGCTTCTTCCTACCGTCGAGCATCTGCGTGAGGCTGGGCCGATCGAGGAGGGTGAGCCGCTCGACCATGGAGGCGGCCGGGTCCTCCCGGCGAGAGTGTTGCCGGCGCAGCGCGGCGAGCAGAGCTTCGAAGTCCCGTACGCGGCCCTTGTTCTTCAGCCTGTCCCGCAGCGACTGATGGGCGGTCTCGGCGCCGGCGAGCACGTCGAGGAGCTGGCGGACCGTCGGGTACTCGTCGTGTGCGGCGTGGAAGCACGCGAGCGCCCAGTACAACGAGTTCTTCGACGCGTCCATGAAGTAGGTCTTGTCGGCGCTGACCCCGACGGGCAGGAGCGCTGCCGCGAGTCGGTCTGCCGCTTCCTCGGGGTCGGCGGCGCCGCCGTACAGGTCGAAGCTGAATGACCCGTCGGGGTTCGACAGGTCGATGTCGACGTCGAAGTGACCGGGCTGGCCGAAGTCGTCGCCCTTGGGGTCGATGACGACCACGGAGGCCTGGCCGGCCAGTGCCTGCAGTGCGAGATGTTCCACGATCGGTGTGGCGACGCTTCGCGTCTTACCCGCTCCCGGCGGCCCGACCACCAGCATGCTGGTGCGCAGCATGGAGACGTCCAGCACGAAGGGCGAATCGGGCATGGCTGCGATGTTGTGAGGATCCCCTGCCACCCGGCCGAGCAGGACTTCGCCGCGCGCGAGCCGGTGGTGGGCGACGCGCGGCTCGAGGTCGCGTTGGCCGGACGGGTGGCAGTACGCGGCCGATCCCTGCTGCATCAACTTGTACAGAGCCGCGTTCAGCCGATCGTCGGGCCGGTCACGAAGTGAAGCGCCGATGCGTACGTAGTCGACGTCGCTCAGCAGCTGACGATCCCGCACCCGGTTCAGGCAGGCGAGCAGTTCGCCGCGGAGCCCGCCGACCGGCCCCTCAAGAGGGACACCCCCGTCCCCCTCCTGCTCGAAACGCGGTTCGACGTCGACCGTGGGCCCCGCCACCTGCATGACGAGACGATCGTAGCGAGGCTGACCCGCGTCGCCCGCCCGGCGGAGGATGGACAAGAGGTCCTCGCCCATTCCCATCGTGGCAACCGCCCTGTCGGCCTGGTACGCGCTGCTCTGTTCGGCGAGATCGGCCGCCTTCCGGCCGACGAGTGCCACCAGGAGCGGAGGGCCGAGAAAGAGGAACAACGTCCCGTAGAAAATGATGCGAGCAAACGAGACAATGCCCCGGAAGACAAAGTCGATGAATTCGAACCCGTCGCCCTCCCCCGCAATGATCTTCCAGACAACATTGACTGTGTTGACGATCGCGCGCTCGACCCATCCGGCTGCGTGAAACAGGGCGATCGCCGCTGTGCAGGGGAGCCGCAGCATCGATCGGAGCATTCGCAGTCGCACTTGACCGGTGAGATGGAAGCCGACACCCCGCCCCAGCAGAGCCGCCAGTTCCGACTGAGGGAGCTGCTCCAGCGCCCCCCGGGTGACGACGACCATGCGACCCGGCCGCGAGTAGGCATCGATACCGTCGTCATCGGCGATCCGGACCTGACAACGCCGCAGATCCTTGGCTGCGCGCGCCGCCACGAGGGCCCACGCCGGCCGAAGGACGGCATCTTCACGCTCCGTCGGGAGGCGGCTCTCCGGCAGCCAGTCCCACTCCCCGAGCTTCCACCACGCGAACTGTAGGACGGCAGCAGCCGGCCATGCCGCCAGCACCAGCAGCCCCCAGGTCGGGCGCATGCTGACAGCCACGAGGTAGGCGACCATCGCCGAGACCAGCAAGGAACAGGCAGCCACGGCGGACACCAGCAGGACCTGGGCGACCACGTTCGTGGCCCGGACCCGGGAGGCGAGGAAACCAGCGCCGTGCGCCTCGTCCTCGCCCGCCGTCAGCGCAGGCGGAGGTTCGCCGGCCCGAACCGGTACGTAGAGCCTCGTTCCCGAGGTCTGACGCGGCACTCGGCCGGGTTCACCGGCCGTCCGGTCCCTGTCCATTTTCTGGAAGGCTGCCGCGACCGAATGCCATCCCGCATGGCCGGCTCGGCGAGCCACACGAGTGCGATCGGTCCAGCAGCGGCCATCGAAGTACCGCTCCAGCGGCAGCTCCGAGGGGCACTGATACCAGCCCTGAGCCTGCTCTGCCATCGATCGTCCCCCCGCGTGTCCACATGCTAACGCGGGCCTGTGGATCTCACGGCCCCTCCACGTGACAGACCGAGGACAACAGAGAGGTCTCCCTTGCCTTGGTCATGTCCAACGGACCGCTTGTTCAGCCAGTGCTCCGCCGTTCACGGATCAAGCGCAGGAAGATGCGCACGCCGAGCACGGCGAATACGATCACGGCCGGAATGGACAGGAGCGTCCAGGGCTTTCCGAGCATGTTGGCGGTCCCCAACAGGGCCGCGGCGAGCCCTTCCCAGACAAACTCGCGCCCGCTGATCAGCTCACTGCGCAGCGGCTGCTGGCCCTGGCGTCGCTCTGCCCGCAGACGCCGCAACCCGTGCAGCGCCAACAGCACACCGAATCCGAGGCAGCCCAGACCCGCCAGCCAGTTCAGCGCGCCCGACACGAGACCTCCCGGAGGTTTGCTCGGCTGCAGGAGGCAGCATCGAGCGACATGCCGATCTTGTCATCACTCTCGCTTCTCTGCCGCCTCAGCTTCGGGCACGTCGATGGTGCTGGCCGCGTGGACCGTGGGCAGCGACCTCTTGGGCGGGAGTGTGGGCGAGGCTAGCCGTCGAAGCGTTCCCAGGTGAAATCCGGATCGCGCAGCGGGCGGAGCGCCACCCGGTGCCGGCTGCCGGCGTACACCTCCAGCGAGCCGTCGGGGGAGGCTGCGGTCGTGACGACGAGGCCGGGTGCCACGTAGTGCCGGGTGGGGTCGCCCGGCCATCGCAGGGGTCGCAGAGGTACCTGATGCAGCGGTTCGACCAGCCGGCGCGCCTGCTCGCCAGCAACGGTGGCAAAGCCGCCGAAGGGACTGCTGTACGACGCCTCGCCAAGTAGGAACTGCAGCAGAAAGGCACTCAAGGGCTCTCGCTCGTGGTCCGCGTGAAGCCCGCGGTACCGCACTGTCGGGTCTGCCTCGGTCGGATCCAGCAACATCCCGAAGACGCCCTGGTTCTCCGCCCCGAACTCCACCAGCCCGTCGTCCTTGTCCTCCAGCTCGTCGGCGGTGTAAAGCTGGTTGTGCAACCCGTACACCTCTGCACGGCCGGCAGCCGCCCGGTAGAAGGCAAGCAGCGGTCCGGGAAGAGGGCGGTCCACGTCGGCGGGCGCGTCGTCGCCTCGTGGGAGGTCGGCATACCAACCGGCCACGAACTCCCGCATCGCGGCGACACGGTCGTGGGGCAGGGTCCGGAGCCAGTCGAGGCCGGCAAGCGGATACTGAGGTGTGGGCCGCACCCGGTCGAGAACGTGAAACGGCAGACGGTCGGCGAGGTGCAGCCGGCAGAGGGTGAGCCTGCCGGGCAGGCGGTACGGAAACGGGCTGTCCTCTGCCAGGGCGCCCGGGGCGTGGCGGCTGACCGCCTGCCGCAGTCTGCCCAGCGGCATGAATCCCTCCGGAAGGCGGACGAATCCGAGCTTCGGAGGTTCGGAGTCGACCAACCGCGCTTCCACACCTTCGGGGAAGGGCTCGTGCAGCGTCAGGTCGTCGAAGTTCCGCACCGCGCTGCCGTCGGGCCGGTCCCCGGCACGAACGACGACCAGCGTCGCCGACGGCCCGACCACGTAGCTGACATCGCCGGCTGGCAGCACGTGCGCTTGCGCGCCGGCGTACGACAGCACCTCGGACTCCGTCAGGACGGACCACCGCTCAGGCACGTGACCAGGCTAGGGGAAGACGTTCCGCCCGCTGGTGGCCAGCCGGCGTCCCGCGCGGAGTGAGACGCGTCCTGGTCGCCGCTGCTGTCCGGGGCAGCCGGGCGTCCGCCTCTCCGACGCAGGCGCCAGATGGCCTCCGAGCATGCGATGCCCCGGCTCTGCATCACCGCCGATCCTCACGGTGAAGCCGGCTCCTGACGGCGGTCCCCGGCTGACCCACCGTGCCGGTGGTTCACAGGCCGGTTCGCCCATCGATGCACTCGCGCAGGAGGTCGGCGTGGCCCGCGTGCCGCGCATACTCCTCGATCACGTGGACAAGTACGTCGCGCGTGGCGTGGCTGCCACCGTCGGCCGGCACCTCGCGGCCCAGGTCGGCCTCCTCGAGGGCGTCGAGCCATTCATCCGCCTTGGCGATCTCGGCCTTCCAGGTCGCAAAGGCGTCCTGCACCACCGCTGGGTCGGGGTCTGCGCCCCCGAAGTCCCAGTCTGGGTCGTCCTCGTGGGGGTAAAGGCACGGTGCGTCGGTCCGCCCCTGCAGCACACGCTGGAACCAGTGGTTCTCCATCTGAGCCAAGTGGCGGACCAGGCCGAGCAAGCTCAGGGTGCTGGGCGGCACCGAGCGACGACCGAGCTGCTCGGCGTCCAGTCCGTCGCACTTCATCTCAATGGTCAGACGGTAGTTGCCGAGGTACTCCCGGTAGGTCGCCTTCTCGCCGACGGGCTCACCGAAAGTCCTGGGATCGTCCTCGGGGGCGGTCCACAGTTTACTCACGACGACACCCAATCGCGGTCTGACTACACCGGTCAAGTGAGTTGCAGCGCCCCAACTTCGACGACCACCACAAGCAATTCGATCGCCACTCGCCTATCGGACGGGCCCACAGAACTCGTCGTGTTGATCTAGGGTGACGCGATGACCGCCAAGCCCGTGACGACGGTACTGTTCGACTTCGCCTGGACTCTGTTCGCCAGGAACTCGGAGCGCTGGGTGGGCAACGCGGCGGCATCGATCGACCGGACACTGGCTGCCGGCGAGGCGCACCGTGTTGCTGGCGACTTCGCGGATCTGTTGCGGGAGACGGCCACGGACCCGGCCCACATCGCCCGAGATCTGGATCCGCGAGTCTGGGATCGGGCGATCCTCGCCGTGCTGGAACAGATTCCCGGGGTGGACCAGGCGCTGGCATCGGTCTTGCACGACACACACGCCGAAGCGATCGAGCCGTACGCCGACACCGTCGGTACCCTGTCCGCATTGCATGACAGCGGTGTCCGCATCGGCGTCGTCAGCAACGTCGGCTGGGACATCCGCACATGCTTCGCGCGGCACGGACTCGAGGTCCATGTCGACGCGTTCGTCCTGTCCTACGAGGTCGGCTTCGTCAAACCGGACCCTCGGATCTGGGGCGTCGCCCTCGAAGCCCTCCACGCCGCACCGGAC
This sequence comes from Micromonospora maritima, assembly GCF_902825405.1. Taxonomy (GTDB): domain Bacteria; phylum Actinomycetota; class Actinomycetes; order Mycobacteriales; family Micromonosporaceae; genus Micromonospora; species Micromonospora maritima. Next base: position 45,458 of record NZ_CADEAU010000001.1, read on the forward strand.
CAGACCCTGATGGTCGGTGATCATCCCGCCGGCGACGGCGGATCGGTTTCCGCCGGCATACCGGCGCTGATCCTGCCCATGGTGGATTCGCCCGCGCAGAAACGCGGCTTCGAACACGTGCTCAGGCTTGCCCAGGTGCCGCCCTGACAGGTCCGTCACACCCCGTGATCACCACGTCGCGCGGAAGGGCTCACTCGGACTCGGTCCGGATCACCGCGACGAGGTCGACGATCGCCTCGATGACCACCTCGGGTCGATCATGGTGGATATAGTGCCCGGCGTCGTCGACGACGGAGTGACGCCCCCGGGGCGTGGAAGCCGCGATTTCTCGCATCAGGGAAGCAGAGCGCTCCTGGAGGCTACGTGGTTTTCCCCGAGCTGCGCTCAGTATGACGACCGGCACGTCGGGCAACACCGAACGACCTCGTGCCTCACGCGCGACTGGCGCACTCCTGGCTGCCAGCAGTGCTTCCGTGCGGATCATTCGCACCTGCTGTCGACTCGCATACGACGCCACGTAGGCGTCAGCGATCAAGCCGCGGAGCCGATCGTCATCGGTGCAGCGCGCTGCCAGACTTCGCCCCATTCCTCTGGCCGCCTTGCCGAAGAGCCCAACCGACTTCAGCGACACGACCCCGGTCGCCATCGCCACCTCGGCCGCCGTGGCCCACCAGGTCTCAAGGTCCTCGTGGCTCGGATCGATCAGCACCAGACCGGCGATCCGATGGGGGTGGCTGAAGGCCACCAACTGGGCGAGCAACCCTCCCCAACTATGTCCGACCACCACGGCGGGGCCCACCTCATCGAGCAACGCCGCCAAGTCCTCGATCTGGGTTTCGAGGGTGAGCGATACGGCCGGCTCGCTCTCGCCGAGTCCCGCCCGGTCATAGGCGATGACCCGGGAGCATTCCGCCAATTTCGGCATGATGCTCGCCCAATCCAGTGCCACCTCACCGCAGCCAGCCACCAGGACGATGGTCGGCCAACCCACGCCGGCTTCTGCCCAACGCAGCCGACGGCTGCCACGCATCAGTTCCTGCCGGCTGACGCGAACTGGAACGAGTTCGGTCAGCGCCTCGATGACGAGATCCCGCACCTCTTGCCTCCCCCGGCCTACTGCCTGACGGAACGTCGCCCGAGATTCATCTTCGGCACACGAGCACGCCAGCAGCCATCGATACAAGAGGCACCGTAGTGGCTCGGTTCCGCACCGACGTACCCCAGCCGTCATCGAAGCCGGCCCAACTGCCCCGACCGGCCCCCTGACGGCAGCCGTGGCGATCTCGTCGAAGTCAGCGGCGACGCGGATCGCCGGTGATCGCCGCGGCGAGGAGCGCGAACTGGCGCCCTCCCGGCGATGGTGGCTCCGCCGGCGCGGCCAGGATCAGCCACGGCATCGACGGGATCCGCGGTATTTCGGTGAAGTAGAGATCGTCAGCGAGGTCGCTCACGCTCGTAGCCGCATCGCCGAGGAACTCCAGAAATGATTCGACGGTGTCCGGGTGGGCTCGCCCCTCGGCGAGCAGCGCGGTCACGGCCCGAACTGCGGGCGCCGTCGCCGTCTGCGGAAACCCTGATGCAACACCGCCATGTCGTGGTGATCCAGCGCAGCCTGCCGGGCAAAAGGAGTCACCGAACTCCAGCGCGGTCAAGTGCCCCCCGGGCAGCGGGCTTCGCGGCACCTCTCTGTGGCGGCCTACTCGCCGAGCCAGGACAGGTCCGGAGCGGGCGACTCATCCAGGCGTCCCTCGCGGATCTGCCACCACTCCGCTCCCTCGCGCTCGTCGGTCGTGACGAGGAACAGGCCTCTCGGAAAGTCGTTGTCGTCGTCGACGGGCGACATCACCGCCAGCTGCTCGACCTGGCCCCGTAGCCACTGCAGGTGGCTCTGCCGGACGTCGCCACCGTAGAACAGGTACAGCGTCCAGTTGAACGGCGCCGACGGGAATGCCCAGCCACCCGAGTACAGCTCGTGACGGTGTTGCGCGATTATCTGCTCAGCGGCGACACGCTGCTGGAAGTCGATCTCAATCCAGCCTCGGACCGACGCGTACATCCCCATGGCCTGCACTATAGGGACGGCGGGCCTGCCCTCGTCGGTCGCGATCAGCGCGTCAGGTGTCGCCGATCAGTTGGCGGACGCGTGTCGCAGATCAGCCGACAAAGGACAGGCGGGCCAGCGGTCGTCCCTCGATCGACCGGCGGTGCACGGGTCCCGGAATCCGATCGCGAATCTCCGCGGCCGCACGGCGGCGGGCTGCCCCTGTCCGTGCAAGGATCCGCCAGTGACGCTCCTGCTGGAACACGGCGGCCGACAGTTCCACGTCATGGCCTACCACGACGCGATACGGCACGACGGTCCGGCACTTGAACTTGCCGAACTGGTGAACGGCGAACTGGGTCCGGCTCTCGTCACGGTCCTGCTCGCCGATGCCGATGCCGATGCCGATGAGGACGACGCTCTGCTGACCGAGTGTGGCCTGCCGTTGCCGATACTGACAGCATTCGTGGAGGCCGTCGCGGACGAGCGACGTCGCCTACGCGAGGGGAGTTCGCTCATGAACCGCGAATCGGTGTGGTGGGTGCAGTGACACGCCGTCGGTTGCCATTCGGTGCGGTTGAACGCCGTCCAGTGCACCCTGTTGCTCCCAACCTGCTCGCCGGACCCCGGGCTTCGTGATCTGGCCGCTGCTGGCACGCTGACATGAACTGTCCCGCAGGGTGCTCGCCGTGGTGGCGGGCCCGATTGGCCCTGGCCAGCGCCGACGCGGGGCCCGCGGCCCGTTACCCTCAGGCGCTCCCGACCTGACCCCACGCCTCGCCGCCCCGACCACACTCGAGGGATACCCGTCATGGCAGCGGCAGGTTCGGACGGTGGCGTGGACTCGCGGACCAGGACATCGGTCAGGTGGGACCGAGGGCCCAGCGCCGCCGCGGTGGCCGAGCGGATGGATCTACTCGTCGTCCGCCCGGCTCGGTAGGTCAGGGGCCCAGTGCCGCCGCGACGGCCGCGCGGATCTGCTCGTCGTCCGCGCCGAGCAGCCGGGCGTCGCGGACGAAGGCGGCGGCCCGCTCGTGCAGGACGGCGGCGGGTGGGCGGGCCCGGGCGGCGGCCACCCGGGTGCCCCCACCCCGCCGCGAGACGATCAAGCCGGCCGACTCCAGTTCACGGTACGTCCGGGCCACGGTGCCGACCGCCAGGCCCAGGTCGGCGGCGAGTTGGCGCAGCGGCGGCAGGCGGTCGTCCGGCGCGAGCACCCCGTACTCGATCAGGTCCGTGAGTTGCCGGCGCAGTTGCTCGTACGGCGGGGTCGGGTCGTCGGTGTCGACGGTGAGGGTCGGCCGGTCGGTCACGACGCGACTCCCGCCGCGGTGGCCCGCTTCGGAACGAGGACCGCCGTGGTCCACCAGACGGTCAGGGCGATCACCACCGGCCACGCGGCCAGCAGGAACCAGCCCACCGGCCGGCCCCAGGCGGGGCCGCAGGCGGTGGAGAGCAGCGCCCAGGACGCCGTCGCGGCGACTCCGGCCAGTGGTAGGCCGACCAGGATCCCGACGGCGCCGGTCACGGCACGGGCGGTCCGCCGCCGCGACGCGTCGTCGACGGCGATCAGGTCGGGGGTGCCGCCCGGCCGTGGCCGCCGAACGATGTTGCGGAGTACGACGTAGGCGACGACCAGACCGAGCAGCACGACGACTGCCAGCGGCACCGAGTAGAACGTCCCTGGCCACGGGCCGTGCTCCTCGGCGGTGGTGGGTGGGCAACGCAGATCCAGGGCCCGGCCGGGATTCCCGGCATCGTCGGGGCCGCTGTTGGCCGAGGTGACGACCAGCAGAGCCAGCAACCCGACCGCCGCGACCGCGACCGCCCGACTCATCCGGCGTGGCAGGTAGTCCCGAACGGTGCGGACCTCCAGGGCCGCCGTCCGCGTCGGGCCGCCCGGCGGGGCGACGCTGATCTCGCCGATCAGCACACCCACCAGCACGCAGATCCCGAACACCGGGGCAGCCAGCAGCGCGCCCAGGTCGAGGGGATCGGCGGCGGCCACCGCGACGCCGAGCGTCGCCCCGACGGCCACCCCGGCCCATCGCCACCTCGTCGTACGCCGGATCGCCCGCTGGCGCGGGTCGTCCGGCGGCCGGCGGGACGGGCGCGCCCGCAGCCACGCCACGGTGAGGGCGACCGCGGCGACGACGAGATACAGCACGGTCACGGTGATCGGAATTCCGCCCATGGAGACCTCCGGCTTGTACCGCTTGCTTGACACAATGATGGTCTCTACGCCCGTGAGTTTGTGTCAAGAGGTTGGTACACATCCGAGCCGCCACGCCTTACGCCACCTACGAGACGTTCGTCCGCCGCTACATCGCCCCAGCCCAGGGACCAAGCGGCTCGACCGGCTCCAGTCCCGGGACGTGCAGACCTGGATCAACCAGGTGGTCCGGACCTGCCAGTGCTGCGCCCAGGGCACGTCGCGGGCCCGCGGTAGTGCGGCAGTCCGGCGAGTGGCGTGGAGCGGAGGTGCGGTCGGCCCGGGCACGACAGGTGACAGCGCCGTGCGGCCGGAGATGTCGTCCCGGCCGCCGCCGTGGGGTCAGATGCTGCGGTGACTGCTGATGGCGGCTCGCAGCTCGGCGAGCTTCGGCGCGAGGGCTGCGTCGACGGCGAGCGGATCGCGTACGTTGAGGTCCTCCATCGCGCGGCGCTCGGGCAGCTGGGTGTTGATGTCGATCTGACGGTTCTCGAGGCCGGCCACGATCTCGGCGACCACGTCGTCGACGGGACGCAGTCCGTAGCCCAGGTCCGGGCCGGCCTGAGTGGTTGCCATCATGGGCGTGTCGACCGGGCCGGGGAAGACGGTGGCCACGTGGATGCCGCTGCCGTACAGCTCGCGACGTAGCGCTTCGTCGAAGCGGGCGAGGCCGGCCTTGGTGGCCGCGTAGGTGGCGTAGTAGGGCGTGCCGACCAGGGCGGAGGCCGAGGCGATGCCGACCAGGGCGGCGTGACCGTGTCGGGCGCCGGCGGCGCGCAGGTACGGCAGCGCCGCCCGGGTCAGGAGGATGGGTGCGAGCAGGTTGAGCTGGATCATGGCCTGGATGTCGACGACGTCGATGTCTTCGAGCGCCGAGGCCCGTACGTTTCCGGCGTTGTTGATCAATATGTCGAGGCCGCCGAGTTCGGCGACGGCCGCTGTGACCACCCGTTCGGGCTCCCCGTCGGCGGTGAGGTCGGTGGTGACCGTGCACGCGGTGCCGCCGCGCTCGACGACCAGTGCGGCGGTCTCGGCGAGTGGTTCGGGCCGCCGGCCGGCCAGGGCCAGTGTGCTGTGGCGGGAGGCCAGCGCGAGGGCCAGGGAGCGACCGATCCCGCTGCCGGCCCCGGTGATGAGGATGCGGCGTCCCTGAAGGTCGAGGCGGGGAGAACTCATCGGAGGCTCCGTTCCAATCGAGAAGATCGCGGGCGTCCGGCTCCGGCCCGCGACCGGACGCGAGAAGATGCCGGCGATCGGCGGGCCGCTGGCGTCCGCGGGCCGGTCACGACTGCGCCGCACCCTGCTCGTCCGCCACCTGGATGATCGTCTTGCCCGGCGCGCGGCGGCCGCGGGCGAACGCGGAGGTCGCCTCGGACAGCGGGCGCACGGCGCCGATGACGGGCTTGAGCCGTCCGGCCCGCACCCGCCGGGCAAGGTCGGCCAGCCGGACGCGATCGGGCTCGACGACGAAGAAGACGGCTCGCCCGCCTGTCGGCTGTACGGCGGGCGGCGCGGCGATGGTGACGACGGTGCCGCCCGGGCGTACCAGTTCGGTCGAGCGCGCGAGGACGTCGCCGCCGATGACGTCGAGCACCAGGTCCACCTCGCCGGCGAGCCGCAGCTCGCCGGCATCCAGGTCGAGGAAGGTGTGCGCGCCGAGGTCGAGCGCGAGGTCACGGTCGCCGGCCCGGCCGGTGCCGATCACGCGGGCACCCGCCTCCCGCGCGAGCTGGACGGCGAGCGAGCCGACCCCGCCCGCCGCACCGTGGATGAGGACGGTCTGGCCGGTCGTGAGCTGGCCGTGATCGAACAGCCCCTGCCACGCGGTCAGTCCGGAGATGGGCAGCGCGGCGGCCATGGTGTGGTCGATGTCGGCCGGGAGGGGGGCGAGGTTGCGCGCCTCCACCGCGGTGTACTCGGCCAGGGAGCCGTCGCGGGCCCAGTCGGTCGGTCCGAACACGCGCTGGCCGACGGTGAGGCCGGTGGTGCCGTAGCCGAGTTCGACCACGACCCCGGACAGCTCGTGCCCGGGGACGCTGGGCGTGCGGTCGCGACCGGCGCGGTCGGCCCACGTCGTCGGCCAGTCGAGCTCGCCGGGGGTGAAGCCCGCGGCGTGTACGCGCACGATGACGTCGTTCACCGCAGCCTGCGGGTAGGGCAGGTCGGTCAGGGTGAGTCCACTGACGCCTGCCGCACGGTCGCGTACGGTGATTGCTCGCATGCCCGGATCCTTTCTGGGGCTTCGTCATTGTCGGGTGGTCATGGGTCCGATCAGCTCGGCCAGGGAGAACCGAGCATGCGTTCAACAGTCGTCACCCGGCGAAAGCCGGGGACGAAGTGTTCGAGCACGTCGGAGTTCACGGTGCCGTTCGTGGTCTCGGGCCGGTTCTTCAGCCCCTCGACGTAGGTCCGCAAGAACTCGTTCTTGAAGTCGCCCCGCGGGTGGACGGCGAGGATCTCGTCCAGCCGGTCGCGGTCCAGTTCGTCCAGGCCGAGGCCGAGCACGTCGGTGAGGACACCGAGGTACGTGGTCGCGATCTCCGGGCCCATCCGGTCGGGGATGCCCGGCGTCGTGTGCAGCGCGATCGCCGTCCATACGGTCTCCGCGGCGGCCGTAGAGAAACCCCGGTCCAGGAGGAATGCGCGGGCGTGGTCGGCCCCGTCGACTTCGAAGCGCTGTTCGGCGTCGGAGAAGGGCCTCAGCAGGCCGGTGTCGTGGAACATGGCCGCCAGGTAGAGCAGCTCCGGATCAGGTTTCACGCCGAGCCGGTCTGCGTGGATGAGGCCGAAGAGAAAGACCCGCCGCGAGTGGTGGTAGATGAGCGGGCTGGTCGTCTCCCGGATGCGCTCGGTCGCCTCGGCGACGGCTGCTGTCTCCGGAATCGCCAACCCCGCTATGACCTCTGGCATGATCCTCAACCTTCCCGGATATGTCCGCCCGCTGCTGTCCGGGTCCCATGCTGCCCACCGATCGTCGTACGACGCCGCCCTCGTCCGGCCAGGAATCCCTCAGATCCGGACATGACGTGACCCGCCCGGCCCCGAGGATCCCGCGATCTCCGGTGGTGGCGCGTGTTACGAAGGAGCGGTGTCCGAGCCTCCCGTCACGCCGACCCGACGGCGGTCGGCGCCGCCGGCGTCCGGCCCGCACCGAGCCCATCCGGCTCCGGAGGAGCCGCAGTGGTGACCGCCGGCACCCACCGGGTGGCGATCCTCGTCTACGACGGGGTGACGTTGCTGGACGTCGCCGGTCCCGCGGAGGTGTTCAAGGAGGCGAACCGGTTCGGCGCCGACTACGGCATCCTGTTGCTGTCGCCCAGCGGCGCGGACGTCACCACGAACCTCGGAGTCCGGATGGCGGCCGACGGTTCCCTCGCGCGGTCGCCGGCCGTCCACACCTTGCTGGTGCCCGGGTCCGATCGCTATCCGCGCGCCCAGGTGCCGACGGACCTGGCGGAGGCCGTACGGGCACCGGCGGTCGCTGCCGGTCGGGTCGCGTCGATCTGCACCGGGGCTTTCGTCCTCGCTGCCGCCGGCCTCCTCGACGGCAAACATGCGACCACGCACTGGAAGGTCGCGCACGAACTCGCGGCGCGGTATCCGACAACTCGCGTCGACCCTGACGCGATCTACGTCCGGGACGGCACGACGTACACCTCGGCAGGCGTCACGGCCGGGATCGACCTGGCGCTCGCCCTCGTCGAAGAGGACCACGGGCCCGACGTGGCACGCGACGTCGCCCGCGCCCTCGTGGTCTACATGCAGCGTGCGGGCGGCCAGTCCCAGTTCTCCGCACCGCTGCAGGGACCGCCTCCCCGGTCGCCGGCTCTGCGCACGATCACCGACCTGGTGACGGCAAACCCCCGCGGGAGCCACTCGCTCGACGAACTGGCGAAACATCTCCACGTGAGCACCCGGCACCTCACCCGGCTCTTTCAGGACGAGCTGTCGACGACACCGGCCCGCTACGTGGAGAACATTCGGTTCGACATGGCCAGAGCACTGCTCGACCAGGGGCACAACGCGACGCAGGCCGCGACCCTCGCCGGGTTTCCCAGCTACGAGAGCATGCGACGGGTCTTCGCACGGAAACTGTCGATCAGCCCCGCCGCTTACCAGCGCCGATTCAGCACGACGCGCCGCACCGGCGCGACTTAGCATTCGAGCAGCCTGCTCCGCTGCTGGCGCCGCCGGGGCGCAGACTCGGGCCCGGGATGTTCGTCGCCCCGCCGGTGACGCCTCGCATGTGGTCGGCCAGGCCCGGCAGTGCACCGAGAGCCGGATCGGCGACCTCGCCCTCAGAGGCAAGGGGGTGGACGCTCCATCGATCTACACGCAGGTCTCATCGAAGTCGACGAGAGACGCGCTCAAGCGCCTCGGCGACTGCCTGAGCCGTTGACGAGACCTGCTGTACGACAGCAGAAAGGCCACCTCCCGAAGCCGGGAAGTGGCCTTTGACCTGCGTGGGCGATACTGGGATCGAACCAGTGACCTCTTCGGTGTGAACTCTCGGCGAGCAGGTCGGATCGGGCTCGATGCGAGGTCAAACGGCCTGCTGACGCGCCTCTCGGCCTGGTTCGGCTGGCACGGATGCTGTACTTCGCTGCTGTACTCCTGGCATCACACAAGGCGTTGGATCCGGACCTTCGGGCGCTCGTTCCTGAGGTGGCCTTGCTTGTGCTGGCGGACCTGCTCGTCCCAGACCTCCTGGTCGTAGTCGGGGTGGGGTGGGATCCACTTGTGAGAACCGTCGCTGTAGTGGAACTTCTCGTCGCCGGGTCTCAGGATGCTCATCGGGTCCAGCCGAGGAACCGGTGGTGCAGGTGGCCGGCGGGGACGTAGGCCAGGTCCTGGGCGGCGTCGACGAGCTGGGCGGCCAGGTAGAGGGCGAGCGACACGGGGGCGCGGTCGTATTCGGCGCGCAGCTCGCGTCGCCGGGTCTGGCAGGGCCACTCCCCCGCACAGCCGCCGCAGGACCAGGCCGGTTTGATCGGTAGGTGGGTGGTCATCGCGGGCCGTCCTGGCTGGGCCAGTGGCCGCGGTTGATCGGGATACGGTGGCGGCTTCGGCAGGGCAGGCTGCTTCCGCAGCGGCAGGCATGTCGCCAGTGCCGCCACGACCAGACGGGCCGATGACGCCGGGCGAGGGTGAGCGCCACCGCCAGGACGTACTCGTCGTACGAGACGCGCTTCATCGGCTCGCGGGGGCTGTAGGGGCAGATCTTTGCCGCAGCAGGGGATTGGAAGGGAGCACTGCCGCCTCCTCGTGCCGCAGGTGTCCGGAGGCGTGGATGCCCGATCACGGGGGATGCGCCGGGCATCCACGCCGGCGAGGACGGCCCGCAGCGCCAACCGGGGGAATCGACCTCCTCGGCAACCTCCCATAGGTACCGTTGGGTAGTCAAGGGCTGACGTAGGTGGTCTACTCGTGTTGCCAACCGAGGGGAACACCGTGCCACCGCGTTACCGCTACGAGCAGATCGCCGACGACCTCGCCGAACGCATCGCTAACGGCGAGTTCCCGCCGGGCTCCAAGCTACCCAGCCGGCGAGAGCTGATCGAGCACTACAGCGTTACCGAGCCGGTTATTGACCGGGCCATGCAGGTACTACGGATCAAGGGGATGACCGAAACGCTGCCCGGCGTGGGCGTTTTCGTCGCGGAGTAGCCCTCCCCAAGGTCAGCCGGCACGGCCTGGACCACTCGCTTACAAGTTCTGGGCGCTCGGATCGGCCCGGTCCGCGCGCGTCTGTGACCTCGGGCAGTGATCCGCCCATGTCCGGCTGAGCCCCACTCCGTCTGGCCCGGTTGCTGTCGCCGTTGCTGTCGACAGCAACCGCCGCCTCTGCAGAGGACGTACCGGATAGCCTTCGCAGCGTGCGATACCTCAGCCGGTCGTTCCTCCTTGGCGCGCTGCAACGCAGGAAGGATGTCGAGCAGTTCCTCGGACCCGTCACGGTGGGGAGCATCGAAGGCATCCGCTGGGTGTCCATCTGGCCATGGCAGGACGGCTACAACGTCTCCGTCCATGACGTACAGGACCTGGACGACGAGAACTGCGGGGACCTGTCGGTCTTCCCGCCGCTTGATTCAGAAGGCGAGGATGACCCGGGCCCTGGCCGGCTGATCGGGCACGTTCAGGACCCGACCGAAGCGATAGAACTGGCAGAGCGCTCGACCGGCGCAGCGCCGCATCGCTGGGTCAATCACGGCGTCGCCGGGGAGGACTACGCGGACTTAGTCCGGGCCAGACGCTCCAGACTCAGACGTTGAAGCGGAACCAAGAGCCGGTGTCCCGCCACCAGCAGGAACGCTGGTCGGTCCCTGGTCACACGCCGTCTCCGGCTGCCATCGTTGGTTGCTGGTTGACGACGTTTGACGGTGTCTTGTGCCCCCTGTGTGCCCCGACCACTGGTGCGGCGTGGTTAGCTGCCGGCACCGGCATCTGATGGCGAGGGGACCGACGTGGTGTTGACCAAGAAGGGCTCTCGGCTTATCACGGTCGACGGCGTGGTCTACAGATGGCGAGTGCGCGGACGACCCACCTACGCCCAGGCGCTCGGTGAGCGACCACTCGCCCTCGCCGTCGAGCAAGCTGACTGCAAGGGCAGCGTACTGCTGGTCAGCATGTCCCAGGACCACCCGAGCAACTGGTTCGGCGGTCCGTCGATCCCTGTTCTTCCCTCGCAGGTCGCGGCAGTCATCCGCAAGGCACTGGGCGAGGGATGGCGGCCTAGCCAGCCGGCGACGGCCTTTCGCACTACTGCGCCCGACGAATCTCAAGCGCCTTCGACTCCTTGACCCCCAGGCAACAATCACAGCACGCTCACCTGCTGCTCGTTCGGCCCCGGGCTGCTGGCATCGTCCGTGCTCGTCCAGTGGTGTCCGACCCGATCGTCACCCAGTTAGTCACCCACGCCCCGCAGCATGGCTTCTGCCTCCCGCACCATGTCCTGCTCAAGTTGGGCGCGCCCAGCAGCGCTGTCCTCCCACAGGTCGGCCAAGAAGGCGATCGTGGCAAGGGGCTCCGGGAACCCTAGCGACCCGGCATAGGCGGCGATGGCATGAGCCCCATCCACCGGCGCGATGGCCCCGGACACCAAACGACGCGCATACGAGACCACCACCTCCCAGACGGCTTGGTCCTCGTCTGGCAGCTCAGGCAAGCCCAACTCGTCGACCACCTGGTCCAACAGCTCCCGTGCCTCGCGGTACTCGCCTCGCGAGAGCCCAGCGAGTTCCCGCAACGATGGACTATCCAGCCCCTCGGCAAGGGCTTGCGCCGCAACCAGCGGCAGCTCCTCGCTAGCCAGGTCACCGGCCAGGACCCGCACCCCGACGTCTCGCATGTCGATCACATGCCGAGTGTCAAGGCTCCGCTGATCCCCGTCCACCGGGTTGCGCTAGACCCCCCGCTTGTAAGTTCTGCGCGCTGCGTCCGGCCGCGTCCGCTCACGTCTCTGACGTCAGGCGTTGATCCCGTCGCCGGCTGGCTCCGGCTGGCGCCGCTCGGCCCTGTCGCTAGCCCTGTTGCTGTCGACAGCAACAGGGCTAGCGCACGGCGGTCGATCCTCCGGGTCAGCTGGGCCTCTGCAAGTAGCGCACCTCGCTGCAGCGGCATCTGCCTGACCGCCCTCAAGCTCAGACAGCAACAACGGGAGGAGGCAGAAGCAGCCGCAGGCAAGGCATGGCACGAAACCGGACTCGTCCTCACCACCCGCTACGGCACCCCGATCGAGCCCCGCAACTTCCAACGCTCCTGGCAGACCAGGTGCGAGAAAGCAGGCGTCACGCCGATCACCGTCCACGACGCCAGGCGAACCTGCGCCACCCTCCTGGCCGACCTCGACGTCCACCCCAGAGTCGCCATGCAGGTGTTGAGGCACGCCCGCTTCGCCGTAACGATGGAGATCTACACCCAGGTCACATCGACAAAGACCAGAGACGCACTCAAGCGCCTCGGCGAATCCCTGAGCCGCTGACGAGAACTGCTGTACAAAGCTGCTGTACGACAGCAGAAAGGCCACCTCCCGAAGCCGGGAAGTGGCCTTTGACCTGCGTGGGCGATACTGGGATCGAACCAGTGACCTCTTCGGTGTGAACGAAGCGCTCTCCCGCTGAGCTAATCGCCCTCAGCGCGCATGACTCTACCCGATCGAGAGCCCGGACCAAAAACCGGGTCTCAGTGCGTCGCGAGGTAGTGCAGCGCCCGCGCCACCACGTCGATGCCGAGGCTGTACTTGAGCGACAGCCACACCACCACGGACACGAAGACCAGCCCGACGGCGCCGAGCACGAAGCGCACGCCGAGCGACCGGCTGGTCACCCAGCGCGTCCAGGCGTTGACGTGGCGGCGGGTGAACGCGAGCAGTCGGCGGGCCCAGTGGAACTCGACCGCCCAGACGCCGAGGCCGGCGATGACCAGCAGCCAGCCGGGGCCGGGCAGTGGGATGAGGGCGATGCCGACGGTGACCACCAGGGCGCCGAGGATGCCGATGAAGATCTTGAGGGCGACGCGGCCGGTGGGGTTGGCGCGGATCAGGTCCAGCGTGGTGTGGAGGCGACCTCGCCAGCCCCGCCTGCGTTCCGTCAGAGCGCCCGGCGAACGCCCGTCGACCGACACCTCGTACCCCCGCCTTTTGGCTGTTCGGGCCGCACCTTTCGGCGATTCGGCCCTGGTCCGCGCCGCCACCGAGGAGCCCCTCGTGACCATTTCCACCCCCAGTGTCGCCCGGGACCGTCACCCCTGCTGACGACTGGACGTTACCGGAGTAAGTCGACGACTGAACCACCCGTTGCCGGGCGGGACGACGGAGTGGGCGGAACCGGAAATCCTACAAGGGTTCTCACGTTCCCGAAGGCTTTCCGACCCCCTTCCCACCACTGGGTGAAGTCAGCGTATGGCGGAGCGTAGCCAGGAGCAGCACCTGAGTATGGGAAAAGCGGGACACGCGCGTTCCGCAGCGGTGCCGGGGGGAGAACGTCCATGAGTGTCATCCGACCGACGACCGTAGAGGTCGAGACGTCGCTAAGGCTCGTCGCGCCTGACGCCACCGCCTTGCCGGTGCGTGCCAGCCTGCGTTACGACCCTGCTGACCCGTATGCGGTCCATGTCCTGTTCCATGCCGAGTCCGCCGGTGGCGAGGCGGTGAGCTGGTCGTTCGCTCGCGAACTGCTGGTCACCGGGCTCGACGAGCCGGCCGGCATCGGCGACGTGCGGGTCTGGCCGTGGGCCACCCCGCGCGGCGACTTCGTCGCGCTCGCGTTGTCGTCCCCGGACGGCAACGCCCTGTTCGAGGTCCCGCGCAGCGTGCTGGTGCGCTTCCTGCGCCGGACCTACGTCGTCGTCCCGCGCGGCCGCGAGGCCGAGCACCTGGACGTCGACACCGCGGTGACCCGGCTGCTCGCCGGGCGCTGACACGGCCACCACCCGGGGCCGCGCGGATCTGCCGAGTCCGCGCGGCCCCGGGCCGTCTCACCCCCGGGGTACGCCGCCGCGCGGCCTGACGACCGCCAGCGGTCCAGGAAATGCGCTCAGCCGTGCGTGGTGATCCCGCCGTCGACCGGGATGACCGCGCCGGTCAGGTAGGCGCCGGCCCGCGACGCGAGGTAGATCGCGGTGCCGGCCATGTCCTCGGGGCGCCCGATCCGGCCCAGCGGCACCTGCTGCTCGATCGCCGCGCGCGACTGCGGGTCGTCCAGCGCGAACGCCATCATCTTGCTCTCGAACGGGCCGGGCGCGATCGCGTTGACGGTGATCCGCTCGCCGGCGAGCTGGTGGGCGAGGCTGCGGGTGAGCATGTGCACGGCCGCCTTGGTGGCCGAGTAGGCGTACACCTCCATGAACGGCACCCGGATGCCGTCGATCGAGCCGATGTTGATCACACGGGCCGGGTCGTCGGCGTCGGCCGCGGCGCGCAGCTCGGGCAGCAACGCGGTGGTGAGCCGGAAGACGGCCTTGACGTTGACCGCCCAGAGCTTGTCGAACGCGCCCTCCGGGTACTCCTCCAGCGGCGCGCCCCAGGTGGCGCCGGCGTTGTTGACAAGCACGTGCACCCGGTCGTGGCGCTGCCGCACGGCCTCGGCCAGGGCGAGCGCGCCCTCGTCGCTGCCCAGGTCCGCCGGAATGGCCTCGCAGTGGCCCTCGGCGGAGAGCTCCTTGGCCACCGACTCGCACACGTCGGCCTTGCGCGAGGAGATGACGACCCGGGCGCCGGCCCGCACGAAGCCGCGGGCGATCATCAGCCCGATCCCCCGCGAGCCGCCGGTGACCACTACCGTCTTGCCCTCGACCGAGAACAGATCCGTCATGCCCATCCCATCGCCGTCGCCCGGGCCACGGACCGGTCCCCCGGCCCGGGCCTTACCGATCGGTAACCTAACCGCCAGGCGTACGCGCCGACAAGAGTGGCGCGAGCGGGGCGAAAGCGTCGAGATGCAACGTGCCGCCGGGGCGGTTACCGTCGGGATGATGGTCACTACCGGTCAGCCCTCCCCGGCCACCCGCACCGGCCTGTCGGAGCCCCGCCTCGGCACCGACGAGATCGTCACCGGCGCGCTCGACGACCTCACCCCCGACAGGGGCTGGCCCCGGCCGGTCCTGCTCGACCGGGACGTGTTGATCCTGGTCACCCACGGACACGGCACCGCCGAGCTGGACTTTTGGGCCGTGCCCTGCCGGCCCGGCACGCTGCTGCGCGCGCACCCCGGCCAGGCGCTGCGCTGCGTCGGTACGCAGCTCGACGCCACGGTGGTGAGCTGGGGGCCGGACGCGCTGCGCGGCCTCGACGTCGACCCGGACGCGGTGCCGACCCACCGGCAGCTCGCCGGCGAGGACGAGGACGCGGTGATCGGCGAGGTGAGCCAGCTCGCCGTGGACGCCGACCGGCACGCGCAGGTGCCCGCCGCCGCGGCGCTGTTGCGCCACCAGCTCGCCGTGCTGCTGTTGCGGCTGAGCCTGCTGCCGCAGCCCGACCGGTCCCCCGAGCCCCGGGCCGAGGCGGAGACGTTCCGGCGGCTGTGCCGCGAGGTGGAACGCGGCTACCGGGAGACCCGCCGCGTCGAGGACTACGCCGCCCGGATCGGCTGCTCGGTGCGTACCCTGACCCGGGCCTGCCTGGCGGTGACCGGCCGCAGCGCGAAGCAGGTGGTGGACGAGCGGGTCGCGTTGCAGGCTTGCCGGCTGCTCGCCGCCACCGACGAGCCGATCGCCTGGATCGGCCGGCGGCTCGGTTTTCCCGAGCCGACCAACTTCGGGCGTTTCTTCACCCGCGAGGTCGGGGTGAGCCCGGGAGCGTTCCGGGCCGGCCGGGAACGGCCGCTGCCCGTCCGTCTGGTGCGTCAGCGCCCGCCCGCCGACTCCCCCGCCCCGGCCGGCCGGGCATGATGGCACTGTGCAGATCTCCGCGCGCGGCGACTACGCGGTCCGGGCAGCCCTGAGCCTGGCCACCGCGTACCCGACCCTGCTGTCCACCCAGGCCATCGCGGCGGAGCAGGACATGCCGCGCAAGTTCCTCGAAGCGGTCCTGGCCGACCTGCGCCGGGCCGGGATCGTCCGGGCGCAGCGCGGCGCCGAGGGCGGCTACACGCTGGCCCGCCCGCCGCGCGAGACCACCATCGGCCAGGTGCTGCGCGCCGTCGACGGCCCGCTCGCCGGCGTACGCGGGCTGCGCCCCGAGGAGACGCGGTACGAGGGCGCGGCGGAGAACCTGCCCCGGCTCTGGGTGGCGGTGCGCGCCTCGGTGCGCCGGGTGGTCGACGAGGTGAGCCTGGACGAGCTGGTCAGCGGCCGGCTGCCGGCCCACGTGCGCAAGCTGACCGCCCAGCCGGACGCGTGGGAGCCGCGCTGATCAGAGCGTGCTGACCACCTCGTCGTACGGCAGCCGGGGCAGCCGCTCCCGCCAGGCGTCCGGCGCCGGGCGGCCGATGTTCATCAGCAGCAGCACCCGGTGCCGCCCGTCCGGGAAGAACTCGCGTTCCACCCCGGCCTGGTCGAACCCGGCCATCGGGCCGGCGGCGAGTCCGGCGGCGCGGACCCCCACCACCAGGTAGCCGATCTGGAGCGCGGCGTTGAACCGGGCCTGCGTCTCCCGGCCGGCCGGGTCACCGGTGAACCAGTCCCGCGCGCCGGGACGGTGCGGGAACAGCTCGGGCAGCCGGTCGTGCCAGTCCACGTCGGCCGCGAGCACCGCGGTCAACGGGGCGGTCGCCGTCTTGTCCCGGTTGCCGGCGCTGACGTACGGCAGCAGCCGCGCCCGGGCCGCCGCGGAGCGCAGCAGCAGCACCCGCAGCGGTTGGGCGTTCATCGCGGTCGGGCCGTACCGGACCAGGTCGTGGACGGCCCGGACCTGCGCGTCGTCGACCGGCTCGGCGGTGAACGCGTTGGCCGTGCGGGCCGCCCGGAACAGCAGGTCCTGGGCGGCCCGGTCGAGCGCGAGCAGCTCGTCGGCGGCGGTGGTCACCAGGAACCGGGCCAGTCGCCGAGCGTGGTGGTGTAGCGGCCCCGGTGGTGCAGCAGCGGGTCGCCGTCCTCGCCGGCGCCCAGCGCGAGCGGTTCGCCGAGCAGGATGGTGTGGTCGCCGGCCTCGATCCGCCGGACCACCCGGCACAGCAGCACGGCGAGCGCGTCGCCGATCAGCGGCACGCCGAACGGCCCGGTGGTCCAGCCGGGGTGGGCGGTGAAGCGGTCGATGCCGCTGGTGGCGAAGATCTGCGCGATCTCCTGCTGCCCGGAGGCGAGCAGGTGCACGGCCACGTGCTCGGCCTGCTCGACGGTCGGCCAGCTCGACGACGCCCGGCCGAGGCAGACCGACACCAGCGGCGGGTCCAGCGACACCGAGGTGAACGAGGTGGCGGTGAAACCGGCCGGCGGCAGGTCCGGCCGCACCCGGGTGCCGCGCAGGCCGGGCGTGGTGACCACGGTGACCGTGGACGCCTGCCGGCGCAGCAGCCCGCGGAACGAGTCGACGTCGACCGGGCGCAGCTCGACGGTGCCGGCGTCGGGCCGGTCCACGGTGGTCACGACGCCACCAGCTCTCGGGTCGCGTAGACGCTGGCCGGCCGGGGCAGGCCGTAGTGCTCGCGCAGGGTGCGTCCGGTGTATTCCGACCGGAACAGCCCGCGTCGGCGCAGCAGTGGTACGACGTGGTCCACGAAGGCCTCCAGTCCGTGGGGTAGCAGCGGTGGCATGACGTTGAAACCGTCGGCGGCGCCCTCGGTGAACCAGAGCTCGATCTGGTCGGCGATCTGCTCGGGGGTGCCGACCACGACGCGGTGCCCGCGCCCGCCGCCGAGCCGCCCGATGAGCTGCCGCAGGGTGAGCCGCTCCCGGCGGGCCAGGTCGACCACGAGCTGGTAGCGGCTCTGGTGCGACTGCACCGCGTCGGCGTCGGGCAGGTCCGGCAGCGGCCCGTCCAGCGGCAGCCCGGTCAGGTCGAGCCCGGTCATGCCGGAGAGCTGGGCGAGGGCGTGCTCGGGCACGATCAGCGCCTCCAGTTCGTCGGCGAGGGCGCGGGCTTCGGACTCCGTACCCCCGATCACCGGTGCGATACCGGGCAGCACCTTCACCAGGTCCGGGTCGCGGCCGGCCTCGGCGGTAGCCCGCTTCAGCGCGGCGTGGAACGCCTGGCCGTCGGCGAGCGTCTGCTGGGCGGTGAACACGGCCTCGGCGTAGCGGGCGGCGAACGCGATGCCGTCGGCGGACGATCCGGCCTGCACCAGCAGCGGGCGGCCCTGCGGCGGGCGGGGCGTGTTGAGCGGGCCGGCCACCCGGAACCGCTCGCCGGTGTGCGCGATCTCGTGCACCCGGTCGGTGTCGGCGAAGACGCCGGCGGCGGTGTCCAGGACCAGCGCGTCGTCCTCCCAGCTGTCCCAGAGCTTGATCGCCACGTCGACGTACTCGGCGGCGCGGCGGTAGCGGTCGGCGTGCGCCGGGTGGTCGTCGAGGTTGAAGTTGCGGGCCTCGCGGGCCTGGGCGGAGGTGACGATGTTCCACCCGGCCCGGCCGCCGCTGAGGTGGTCGAGCGAGGCGAACGCGCGGGCCAGGTTGAACGGTTCGGTGTAGGTGGTCGAGGCGGTGGCGATCAGGCCGATGTGTTCGGTCGCGGTGGCGAGCGCGGCGAGCAGCGTGATCGGCTCGAAGACGGCCTGGATGTTGTGGCGTACGGCCGGGCCGACGGCCAGCCCGTCGGCGAGGAACACCGAGTCGAGCGTGCCCCGCTCGGCGATGCGGGCCAGCTCCTGGAAGTGCCGTACGTCGGCGAGGCGGCCCGGGTCGGTGCGCGGGTGCCGCCAGGCGGCCTCGTGGTGGCCGACACCCATCAGGAAGGCGTTGAGGTGCAGGGTCCGGGACATGGCGGTTCCTCTCAGGCGGTGGTGACGTCGACGCGCCAGGTGGAGAAGCGACGTTCCCCGGCGACGAGGAGCTGGTTGACCACCAGCCCGATGGCGGAGATGGTGATGATCCCGGCGTACATGTCGGGGATCGCGAAGTTGTACTGCGCGTAGTTCACGAGGTAGCCGAGGCCCGCCTTGGCGCCGACCATCTCGGCGGCGACCAGCACCAGGATCGAGTACGCCCCGGCGAGCCGGACGCCGGTGAACACGGTCGGCACGGACGCCGGCAGGATCACCTTCTGGAACAGCCGCAGGTGGTTCAGCCCCATCGAGCGGGCCGAGCGGACCAGCAGCGGGTCGACCCCCTTGACCCCGGCGATGGTGTTGAGCAGGATCGGCCAGGAGCAGGCGTAGACCACCAGGGCGATCTTGGAGGTCTCGCCCAGGCCGAGGATGAGCACGAAGACCGGCAGCAGCGCGAGCGCGGCGGTGTTGCGGAACACCTCCAGCAGCGGGCTGAGCAGGTCGGCCAGCGGCCGGTACCAGCCGATCAGCAGGCCGAGCGGGATGGCGGTGACCACGGCGAGCGCCAGCCCGGTCAGCGACCGGGTCAGGCTGGCGCCCACGTGCTCGGCGAGCTGGCCGCTGCGCAGCAGCTCCCACCAGGCGACGAGCACCTCGGACAGGGGCGGCAGGAAGACCCGGTCGACCAGGCCGGTACGGGGCACGGTCTCCCAGATCGCGGCCAGTGCCAGCAGCGCGGCGCTGCGGTGCAGGACCCGACCGCCGGCGGCGAGCAGCCGCCCGGGCCGGCGGGACACGACGGCCGGGGCCGCGACGGGCGCCGCCGCGGGGCGGGCCGGGGGTGCGGCGACGTCAACCAACGGGGGCCTCCTCGCGTACGGCGGACTGCGCGGCCCGTACCTCGTCGCGCAGCAGCGTCCAGATCAGGTGCCGGTGGTGCCGGAACGCGTCGGTGGAGCGGACGTCCTCCTCCGCGTCCCGGTCGCCCAGTTCGATGTCGATGACCTGCTTGATCCGGCCGGGCCGCGACGTCATCACGGCGACCCGCTGGCCGAGGTGCACGGCCTCGTCGATGCCGTGCGTGATGAACACGACGGTCTTGCCGGTGGCCTGCCAGATCCGGACCAGCTCGTCCTGGAGCGAGTCGCGGGTCTGCGCGTCGAGCGCGGCGAACGGCTCGTCCATGAGCAGCACGTCCGGGTCGTACGCGAGGCTGCGGGCGATCGCGACGCGTTGCTTCATGCCGCCGGACAGCTCGTGCGGGTAGCGGTCGGCGAAGCCGGTGAGCCCGACCAGGTCGAGGTGGTGGGCGACCCGCTCGGCGCGCTCGGCACGGGGCAGTCCCTTCGCCTCCAGCCCGAACGCCACGTTGCCGGCGGCGGTGCGCCAGGGCAGCAGCGCGTACTGCTGGAAGACGATGCCCCGGTCCAGGCCGGGTCCGGTGACCGGGCGGCCGTCGACGAGCACCTGCCCGTCGGTCGGGGCGGCCAGGCCGCCGAGCAGGTCGAGCAGGGTGGACTTGCCGCAGCCGCTGGGGCCGACGACGACCAGGAACTCGCCGGGGCGTACCCCGAGGGTGAGACCGTCGAGCGCGGTGACCGCACCGCCGCCGCCACGCCGGCCGGGGAAGACCTTGCGCACCCGGTCGAAGAGGATCTTGTCGGTGTTCACGCGCCACCGCCCGGGTTGGCGAACGCGTTGAACCGGTTGGTGTAGAGGTCGGAGGGCTTCGGCCGGGCGCCCTTGAGCTCGCCGGTGTCGGCCAGCCAGTCGATCCAGGTGGCGAACTCCCGGTCGGTGATGACGCCGCCGGTCTCGGCCACGCCGCTGGACTTCCAGTAGTCGACGAGGGTGGCGTCCTCGTTGCGGCCGCGCTTGTCGATGATGGACCGCAGCCGGGCCACCACGGTCTCCCGTGGCTGGGTGCGGGCCCACTCGATGGCCTTGCCCACACCGGTGACGAACGTGCGGACCGTGTCCGGGTTGCGGGCGATGAAGTCGTCGCGGAACACGTAGCTGCCGGCGCTGAACGCCCCGAGCAGTTCGTAGTCGGTGAAGACGGTGCGGATGCCGCCGGCCGCGACCGCCTTGTCGCGGATCACGCCGCCGAGCACCGCCACGTCGATCTGCTTGGCGCGCAGCGACTGTTCGGTGTTGACCGGCGGCAGCGCGACCAGTTCGACCTTGCCGATCTCGGCGGCGGTGAGGCCGCCCCGGGCCAGCCAGGTGCGCAGCACGGCCTCGGCGTGCGCGCCGAGCGTGTTCATGCCGACCCGCTTGCCGATCAGGTCGCGGGGTCCGCGGATCGGGCTGCCGTCGAGCACGTAGTAGCCCTGGAAGGTCTGGGCGTCGGAGCCGTAGTAGCTGACCACCGCGGTGATCGGGGCGTTGGCGGCCTGGAGCTTGACGATCGCGCCGTTGAACGCGCCGCCGAAGTCGCTCTGGCCGGTGGCGGTGGCCTGGATGTCGGCCGGGCCGCCGGTGACGTTGCCGATCCAGTCGAGCTTCACGTCGCCGAGGTAGCCGAGGTCGGCGGCGAGTTCGGGGAGGGTCACCTGACCGACCGAGCCCTGGTAGCGCAGTTCCTTGGTCTGGTCGCCGTCGGCGGCGGCGTCGGCGCCGCATCCGGTGGCGGTGGCGAGGGCGAGCAGGGCGACGGCGGCGGCGAGGGCGCGCCGGGGCGTGGCGAGGGAGGGCATGACGGAGTCTCCTGATCTGTCCACGATGCGGTGGAGGGGGCCCGCGAGGGCCGGGAGCGCACGCCGTACCGCGCCGGGCCACGGTGCGCCGGCGGGGGGAACGGACGGGCGGAGAGGGAACGACGAGCGCTCGGCTCAACAGAGCGCGCTCGCGTGCCGGACCAGGTCGACGTGCACGCGAGCGGTGAGGAGAAGCTCGTCCCGCTGCGACATGTCCTCATGCTGCCGGCCGTTCTCGCCGCCGGTCAACGCCCTTCCAATCAGTGAGACTTTCATCGCTGGCATTGTTACGAAGCACCACCACCAGCATTTACCACTCCTTAACACCTACCCGTTGGATAGAGATTCTGCCGGGCGGTAGGCCCACCGTCCAGACCGGATCCGACCGGGTTTCGCACATCGTCGAACCGGGCATGTTCGATGACGCAGAGGCAGGGAGACGAAGGAGGCACCCCCGATGGGCGTCCAGTTCCGCAAGCGCAAGAAGTACGGGCCGCTGATCCTCCACTTCACCCAGAACGGGTTCTCCTCGTGGAGCATCAAGATCGGCCGCTGGTCCTGGAACTCGAACACCCGCGCCCACCGCGTGGACCTTCCGGGGCCGCTCTCCTGGAAGCAGGACAAGGCCTGACGGTCTGCGGACCGTTACGACGAGCGGGGCGCCGGCGGTTCGCCGGTGCCCCGTTCGTCGTCCGGGCCGGGTTCACCGTTCGGCCGCCGACGGGGACCCCGCGACGGAACAATCGCGGCATGGCGGACCTGACCCTGCGGCGGATGCGGCGACGGGCCGCGGCGGCCTGTGCGCTGATGCTGGTCGGCTACTTCCTGGTGCCGGTCGAGCCGGACCCGAACGGGTTGCGGCTGGCGCTGCGGTCCGCCGGCACGCTGCTGCTGGTCGCCGTGGTGGCGTTCCTGGTGACCGGCCAGGTCCGCCGGCAGCTCACCCGGGACCAGCCGACCGGCCGGGAGGAGGACCGGGCGCTCACCCGGCTCGCCGTCGCGCTGATCGCCGGGCTGCTGGTCTTCGCGTTGGCCGACTACGTGGTGGCGGACACCCGTCCCGGTGAGTTCGTCGGGCTGCGCACCCGGATCGACGCGCTCTACTTCGCCCTGGCCACCCTCACCACGATCGGCTACGGCGACGTGCACGCCCAGGGGCAGATCGCCCGGGTGGCCGTCTGCGCCCAGATGGTCTTCAGCATCGGCGTGGTCGCGACCGGCGCGTCCGTGGTGGTCAAGCAGATGACCCAGCGGTCGGGGCGGCGCTGATCCGCACGTCGCCGCCGAGCCGGCCGTGCTCCGGGTCGCGGGTCACCGCGCCGGCGGCGAGCATCGAGCCCAGCGCCCGGTTGGCGTCGGCGGGCCGGTAGACGGTGCGGGTCGCGGCGAACCGGCGCAGCTCGCTGACCGTACGCGGGCCGGAGCGGGTCAGCTCGGCCAGCAGCTCGCGCCGCAACGGGCCGGGCTCGGGCTCCAGCGAGATGTCGAGCAGCCGCCCCTGCGGATCGGCCGGGTCGCGGTAGCGCACCCCGGCGTACTCGTCGACCGCCCAGAGCGCCTCCTTGGCCGCCTCCAGGCCCCGGTCGGAGCCGGTGGCGTAGCCGAGCAGCCGGGCCGGTCCCTCCCCCACCAGCTCGACCTCGGTGACCAGCGGGAAGCCGGCAGCGGTCAGCGCCGGGCGCAGCGACCGGCCGGGCGCGGTGACCAGCAGCAGCTCGGCCGGGCGGCCGGAC
>NZ_CADEAU010000002.1 GCF_902825405.1 Micromonospora maritima
GCCCGGGGCCGCCGGCGGTCCGGCGCCCGGGGGCGGCCCGGTCCACGACGGCGGCCCGGTCCACGACGGCGGCCCGCCACACGACGGTGCCGAGCCGGACCTCGACGGCGGCGATCCACCGGGGGGCGGGGCCGATCCCGATCCGGCCGTGCCCGATCATGCGAGCGAGGCCGAGTTGCGGCTGCTCGGCAGGGAGGTGCACAGCATGGTCGAGCTCAAACCCGGTGAGCACGTCAACGACGCCTACGACGTGACGTTCACCGACGGCACGCACGGCGTCTACAAGCCGAACGTGCCGGAGAACGAGTTCGTGCAGGTGCGCTCCACCATTCCGGAGAACCAGCTGGCCGCCCGCGAGGTCGCCGCCTCCCGCCTCGACGAGGACCTGGGCTTCGGCCTGGTGCCGACCACCGCCCGGTGGGACGGCCCGCACGGGGCCGGCTCGATGCAGGAGTTCGTGGAGAACGCGCACCCCGGTCGTCCCGTCACCGACTACTCCCTGCCGGAACGGGAGCGGATGGCGGTGCTCGACTACATCAGCGGCAACACCGACCGGCACATGGGTAACTACCTGACCGGCCCGGACGGCCGCCTGGTCGCCATCGACCACGGCTACTCCTTCCCGGAGTCGAACGCCGAACCGTTGCGCTCGGACTTCGTCGCGCAGCAGCGGAACCAGCCGCTCAGTCCCGACACGATGGCCCGGCTCCAGAGCACCGACCCGGCCGTGCTGGCCGACCGGCTGCGCGCCACCGGCCTGAACGAGAACGCGGTCTCCGGTGCGATGGACCGCTTCAACGAGATACGCAGCCGAGGCATGATCACCGGCGAGGCGTGGGGGGCCTTCCGCCCGCCGAGCCCGTGGTGAGTGGACGAGTCGTGGCGATCGAGGAGGTAGGCGTGACCGAGCAGGCACCGACCCGCGTGGGGCTGTACACGTTCGCGCAGCACACCAGCCGGCGGGTGGCCGAGTTCCGCTGGGAGCCCGGCCGCGCGGTGACGCTGGACGTGCTGGACCCCGAGTGGGGGGCGCTGGCGCAGGACTTCTACGACAACGGCGTACCGGCCGGGCCGGAGCGGGTGCGGCCGGAGACGGGGCCGGAGTTCATGCGCGCGTTGTTGCAGCGCTTCCGGATGAGCTACTACAAGTTCGTCGACGAGAGCGCCTGAGCGCGCTGCCCGGCCGGCCTGCTGCTCCGTGCCCGGGACCCCGGACCGAGGTTGCTCCCGGTTACACTGATCCGGTTCGATCACTGTCCCTGGGTCGCCGCCGGCCACCAGCGAGTGGCACCGACCACCAGCCCTGATCCGCGGTGGGAGCCGATGGACCCCGTTGTGCCGTCCTCGACCTCGCCGGACTGGTCCGACGAGCATCTGCTGCGTGCGCCGCACGGCGGCTACCAGCGGCTCCTGGCCGACGCCCCGGTCAGCTGGAGCAGCGCGCTGCAGGCATGGGTGGTGGTGTCCGACCGTCTCGTCCGCGAGCTGCTTGTCGACGCTCGCCTGTCGGCTCAGGGGCCGATGGCCTTCATGGCGATGCTGCCTCCCGAGGAGGCGGAGCGGCTGGCGGAGCTCCGGGAGTTCTACGGCCACTGGATGGTCTTCTCCGACCCGCCGCTGCACACGGCTCTGCGCGGCCGGGTGCTGCCCGACTGGGCACCCTCCCGCACCGCCTGCCACCGCCCGCTCGTCGAGGCGGCGGTGGCCGACGCCGTCCGTCCGTTGGTCGGCCGCGAGTGCGACGCCGTGGAAGAACTGGCGCGCCCGCTCGCCAACGCGATCATCTGCGCGATCCTGCGGATCCCGGCGTCGGACGCCGCGCTGGTGGCCGGCTGGGCGGCCGACATCATCCGGTTCATCGTCACCCCCCGTCCCCTGGTGGAGCTGGGGCACGCCGCGCTGGCGAGCGTGCGGCAGCTCCGGGGCTACGCGCTGGAGCGGGTCGCCGAGGCGGACCATCCGCTGCACGCGGTGCTCGACCTCGGGCCGACCGCCGTCACGGCGACGTTCGCGCAGTTCCTCACGGGTGGGTCCGACCCGCTGAGCGCCGCCCTCGCCGGCACGGTCGACGTGATGGCCGGCTTTCCCGAGCAGTGGCGCCGGGTCGACACGGGCGAGGTGACCGTCGCCGGAACGGTGGCGGAGATCCTGCGGTACACCTGCCCGTTCACCCTGGCCCCCCGCATCGCGCTCGCGGACATCGAGGTGGGCGGCCGGCGGATCGCCGCCGGCAGTTCGGTCCTGCTGCTGCTCTCCGCCGCCAACCGGGACGGTGCCCGCTTTCCGCAGGTCGACGAGCTGTCGCTGGGACACCCCTCGTCCGGTCAGCACCTGACCTTCGGCCGGGGCGCGCACTACTGCCTGGGCGCCAACCTGACCCGGCTCGTGCTCGAGGAGTTCGTCGGGCACCTGACCGGGGTGGTCGAGGTGGAGCGCACCGGACCCGCGCAGTGGCTGCCCGCCTTCGGTCTCCGGGCGCCGGCCGTCCTGCCGGTCCGGTTGCGGGCCCGGACCCGGCCCACCGACCCGGGCCGGTCCCCGCTCGTGCCGGCGCCCCGGGCGCCGACGGGACCGCCGGCTCACGGCGGCCGGGGAGCGGCTCCCGGGGGGCCCTGCCTCCGGCCCACGGAGGACCCGGAGCCGGGTGGGTTCGTCTAGCATGCAGAGGCCCGGGTCGATGTTTCCGGGGTGACCGGTCGGGCGCGACGGGGGAGGCATGATGGACGTTCCGGTGGTGCCGCTCGACGACGACCGCGACACCTCGGCGGTGGCGACCGCCCACGTCGATCTCGAGGACGTCGACCTCTTCGCCCGCGGCGAGCACCACGCCGTGCTCGCCTGGCTGCGCCGGCACCGGCCGGTCTACGCGCATCCCGCCCGCGACGGCGGGAGCTTCTGGGTCCTGACCCGGTACGAGGACGTCCTGTCCGCCTACCGGGACCACACGGTCTTCAGCTCGGAGTGCGGGGCCATGCTCGGCGGTTCGTTCCGCAGCGTCCGGGACAGCGCCGCCGGGCGGATGCTCGTCGCCAGCGACCTGCCGCGTCACCGCATGCTGCGGCAGGTCTTCCAGCCCATGTTCGCCCCGGCGATGCTGGACGCCGTCGGGCGGCAGATCACCCACCTCGTCGACGAGGCCGTCCGGGTGATGCTCGAGGACGGCGGCACCGACTTCGCCACCACCATCGCCACCGAGCTGCCGGCCGGGGCGCTGATGGCGATGATGAACGTCGGCCACGCGGAGGCGCACGAGATCGTGGGCCTGACCCGCCGGATGATCGGCTTCCGGGATCCGACCTACGTCGACACCACAGGTGACGTGCGGCTGCGTTTGGCGTCACTGCAGAACGACATCTTCGACTTCTTCGCCGACCTGGTCAGGAGCCGTCGGCGGAACCCCGGCGAGGACGCCGTCAGCATGCTGATCCGGGCCCGGGTCAACGGGCGGCCCCTGCCCGAGTCCGAGATCCTCTACAACTGCATGAACCTGGCGGTCGGCGGCAACGAGACCTCGTCGTACAGTGCCTGCTCCGGTCTGCTCGCCCTGATCGAGAACCCGACCGCGTACGACGCCCTGCTGGCGCGCCCCGCACTCATGGGGGGCGCCGTCGAGGAGATCCTGCGGTGGAGTTCCGTCAACGCGTACGTCCAGCGCAGCGCCCTGCGCGACGTCGAGATCGGCGGTCAGCTCATCCGGGAGGGTGACGCGGTGACCCTCTGGAGCGTGTCGGCCAACCGGGACGAGGCGCAGTTCCCGCAGGCGGACCGGTTCATCATCGACCGGTCCCCGAACCGGCACGTCTCCTTCGGCAGCGGCATCCACCGCTGTGTCGGCGCCACCGTGGCCACCGTGGAACTGACCGCGGCGTTCTCCGCCCTCGTGTCCCGAGGGGTACGCCTGTCGCTGGCCGGGCCGGTCCGCCGGCTGAGGTCGAACTTCATCCTGGGCACCACCTCGCTTCCGGTGCGCGTCGTCGGTTGACCCGGCCTCAGCGACGGTCCCGCTGCGTCAGGATGCCGGCGAACCGGTCGAAACTGCCGGTGACGAAGTCCGCTTCGAGCGCCTGGATCTGGTAGGTCATGTCCACGGTGTAGCCGCCGTCGGGCTCCGGCCAGACCTCGACGACGAGTTCGCAGACACCGTGTACCGCGGGGAGCGGCACGCGGCGCATGGGATGACCCGCGAACGACCCGTCGGTTCGGGGGTGGTCCTGATAGACGAACAGGACCTGGTACAGCGGGTTGTGCCGCCCCCGCGCGGGGTTCACCAGCCGGACCACCTCGCTGAAGGGCAGGTCCTGGGCCGCCATCCCGTCGCGGATCACGGGCAGCATGCCGTCGAGCAGGTCGGGCCAGCCGGACTCCACGGCCGGGCGCGGGCGCAGGCAGACCGTCTCGACGAAGCAGCCGACGAGGTCGTCGATGCCCGCCCCGGCGCGGCGGGAGACCGTCACCCCCAGACCGAAGTCGCGCTTGTCGGTGAGACGGGCCAGGGCCGCGGCGTACGCCGAGAGCAGCACGGCGAACGGGGTGGTGGCGTGCTTCTCGGCCAGCCGGCCCACCTCCACCCCGATCGTGGGGTCGAGACGGAAGGTGCGGGTCGACGATTCGCTGGCTGTCCGGCGACCGTCGGAGGAGCCGGCCGGGGCCGGCAGAGGCAGGGCCGGCACTCCACGCAGGGTCTCCCGCCAGTAGCGGCGCTGCGCGTCGAGGTCGACGGCGGCCAACCGGTCCGCCAGCCGGCGCCGGGCGTCGGCCGGTGTGGGGATCGGCGGGAAGTCCGGCTCCCGGCCGGCCCGGCGGGCGGCATACGCGCGGCTGAGATCGGCGACCAGGACGGTCTCCGACCATCCGTCGAAGGCGATGTGGTGGACCACGATGCCGAGTGTGGTCCGGGTGCCGTCCCGGCTCGGCACCGCGACCGCCCGCCAGACCGGGCCCTCCTCGACGTCCAGCGGCCGCATCAGGACCCCGGCCAGTGCCCGCACCGCCTCGGCGTCCGTCTCCGCAGGTGCCAACCAGGTGACCGCGTCCCGCACGACGCCCGTGGCGGGGACCGCCACGAGCGTCGTGCCGTCGTCGTCGAAGGTGTACCCCGCGCGCAGGGCGGGGTGCCGCTCGACGACGTCGTGGAAGGCCTGGTCGAGCGGTCGCCGTTCCAGTGCGCCGTCGACGACGTGCACGACCGGGCACAGGCCGGAGACGTCGGTGGGATCCAGGGACTGCCGCATCCAGAAGGACGTCTGCATCTCGGACAGCGGCAGTGGCCGGTCGTCGGGCTTCGTCGACGCGGACGCCGCACGGTCGTCCGCCGGCTGGTGGCCGTCGAGCCATTCGGTCAGCCGGCGTGGGGTGGCGCGCTGGATCGCCACCGACAACGGCACCGGCCGGTTCAGCCGGGCCGCCAGCCTGGTGCACAGCACGCCGAACTCGATCGACGTCCCGCCGGCGGCGAAGAAGTCCTGATCGGGCTCGACGGACCGGCCCAGGACCGTGTCGACGACCGTGGACACGATCGACGCGACGTCGTCCGGCTCGGCCGCCGTGGCGCTCGGGGTCGGCGGTGCCGGGGCCGTGGCGGCCATCCGGTGGATCAGCTCGCGCTCGTCCAGTTTGCCCGTGCCCGACATGGGCGGGCGGTCGATCCGCAGCAGGCGGCGGGGGATCAGGTAGGCCGGCAGTCGGTCCTCGACGAACGCCAGGATCTGCCCGGGCTCGACCGGAGGCGTCGCCGGACTGGTGTAGGCCAGGTACAGGTCCCGGTAGCTTCCGTCGTCGTCCTGCACCGGGAGGGCCCGGCACCAGGTCACCCCGGGCACGGCGGCCACCGCGGTCTCCACCGCACCGAGCTCGATGCGGTGACCCCGGATCTTGATCTGCCGGTCGTCCCGACCGTCGAAGAAGAGTCGGCCCTGCCGGTCGCGGTGGGCCCGGTCGCCGGTGCGGTAGACGCGCACCGCCCGGCCGTCCACCCGTACGGTCACGAACCGCTCGTCGGTCAGTGCCGGATCACCGAGGTAGCGCAGGGCCAGCCCGGCGCCGGAGATCAGCAGCTCCCCGATCTCGCCGGTCGCGCACTCCCGGGTGCCGTCCCAGACGTGCAGGCCGGTGTGGGGGAGGGGATGGCCGAGCGGCACCCCGCCCGGGAGCCGGCAGTCCTCGGGTCGCACGTGCTGGGCGGAGGCGAAGGTGGTGGCCTCGGCCGGGCCGTACGCGTTGATCAGCACCACGTCCGGGTGGTGCGCGAGCAGGCGCGCGCAGTGCCCGGGTGAGGCCCGCTCGCCGGCGATCAGGACCTGTTCGAGACCGGCGAACGCGCCGACGTCCTCGTCGACGATCATGTTGAACAGGGTCGGCGTGAAGAAGACGGTCTGGACGCCGTACCGGGTGACGAACTCCCGCAACCCGCTGGGGAGCAGGTAGCGGTCGGTCACCACCGTCACGCAGCCGCCGTTCATCAGCGGGCCCCACAGCTCGCAGCTGAGCACGTCCCAGGGGACCGCGGCGGCCAGTGGCATGACGGTGTGCTCGTCGAAGGTCGCGAAGGGACAGTCGTGGAAGAGACGCACCGTCCCCAGGTGCGGCGAGACGACGCCCTTGGGCAGGCCGGTCGTGCCGGAGGTGAAGAACACCGTCGCCGCCGCCGTGCCGTCGACGTCGACGGGCGTGTGGGGACGGGGGGACCGCAGGGTCGCGGCCATGCCGTCCCAGTCGGTCGGGGCGAGGCGGGCGGCCGGACCGGGCACGGCGCGATCGGTGATCAGGACGGGTGAGTCGATCAGCGACAGCAGCCGGGCGAGGTGGCCGGCGGGCCAGGCCGGGTCGAGCGCGGCATAGGCCGCGCCGCAGCGCAACACGGCGAGGGCGGCGATCGCCAGGCGGGCCGACCGGGGCATGAGGAGCGGGACGATGTCGCCGGGCCGGGCGCCGGCCGAGGTCAGCTCCGCGGCGAAGTCCTGGGCCAGCCTGTCCAGGTCACGGTAGCTGAGCAGGTGGTCGCCCTCCCGGACGGCGATCCGGTCCGGGTGGCGCAGGATGCTGTCCGCGACGAGAGTGTGGATCGTGCTGCCGCGTGGGTGGGGTTGCTCGGCGACGTCGGCGGCGGACTGCGCGGTCCAGGCGAGCGACGACGCCAAGCGTTCCTCCAGGCGTGCGGCGGGGTTGACGCTCCACAGCGGGGCGGAATCGCGACCATACGTGGCCAATTCTCCATGTGTCAATGGAAAGCGCCCCGCTGGTCATCGATGTCCACCTCTGCCGTCCGACCTTCGGCAAAGATGCTTCTCGATCACCATCGGGCGGCCGACTCTTGCTAGCCTGACCGCTGGATCACCACGGGGGAGGTCTGCATGGTCATGCTCGACGACGCGGCGACGGATGCGCGGTCTCCGGTGCGCGTGCTGCGCAACGACGACGGCCAGGTCGCTCTCTGGCCCGCGGCGGCACCCGCACCCGCCGGTTGGGTCGACACGGGTGTGGCCGGCGCCGAGGACGACTGTCTGCGACAACTCGCCGGCCCCCTGTCCGAGCCGGCTCCGGTCAGCGGCGCCACCCTGGTCGATGTCTTCCGGGACAGCGTGCGGCGGCACCCCGACCGACCGGCGCTCGTCGACGCCGGGCAGGCCCTGACCTACGCGGAGGTCGACGCCGAGAGCGATCGGCTGGCCCGGCAGCTGATCGGCCGTGGGGTCCGGCCCGGTGACCGGGTGGCGGTCCACCGTCCTCGGGACGTCGACCTCTGGCTGGCCGTGCTGGCCATCCTCAAGGCCGGGGCGGCGTACGTGGCGGTCGACCCGCGCTATCCCGACGCGCGGCGGGACCTGATGATCGAGGCGGCTCGGGTGCGGCTCACCGTGACCCTGCCCGGTTGGGGCGACCGGTGTCCCGGTGAGGTGTGGGCCTGGCGCCGCGGTGCCGAGGCGCCGGAGTCCGGTGCGGAGCTGCCGGCGGTGCCGGCGAACGCCGTGGCCAGTGTCCTGTTCTCGTCCGGGTCGACCGGTGCCCCCAAGGCCATCGTGCTGGAGCACCGCAACCTGGTCAGTTTCGCCCGCAACCCGTCCCTGCCGGAGCTGACGCCGACGGACCGGGTCGGCCAGATCTCCAGCGTCTCCTTCGACGCCTTCCACTTCGAGACGTGGTGCACTCTCGCGGCCGGCGCGGCCGTGGTCATCCTCCCGCCCCTGCGGGATCTGGTGGGCGCGGACCTGCGACGTGAGCTCCGGCGCCGGGGCATCACCGCGATGTGTGTGCCGACCATGGCGTTCAACAAGATCGTCAGCGTGGACCAGGACGCCTTCGCGTCGCTGCGCATCCTGCACACCGGCGGTGACGTGCTGCTGCCGGCCGCCTGTCGGGAGCTGTTGGCCGGCGAGTTCGGCGGCCGCCTCTACAACCTGTACGGGCCGGCCGAGATCAGCACCGCCTGCACGGCCCACGAGGTGCGCGAGGTCGCGCCGGACGCACCGAGCGTGCCGATCGGCGTGCCGCTGCACGGGGCGACGATCCACCTGCTCGACGCCGACCTGACGCCGGTGCCGCAGGGCACGGTCGGTGAGATCCACGTGGGTGGTCCCGGAGTGGCGCGCGGCTACCTCGACCGCGCCGATCTCACCGCGCAACGCTTCCGCCCGGACCCGTTCGGCGAGGTCCCGGGCGCCCGCCTCTACGCGACCGGTGACCTGGCCCGACAGCGCCCCGACGGGTTGTTCGACTTCGTCGGGCGCGCGGACGGGCAGGTCAAGATCCGCGGATACCGGGTGGAGCCACGGGAGGTGGAGCGCGCTCTGCTCGGTCACCCCGAGGTGCGGGAGGCGGCCGTGGAGGTGGAGGGTGGCGTCGGCGACCGCCATCTCGTGGCGCTGATCGTCGGGTACGACACGGTGCGCATCCGGGACCTGCGCGCGTACGCCGAGGAGGTCCTGCCGGACTTCATGGTCCCCGCGAGCTTCCTGGTGGTCCCCGAGATTCCCGCCACCGACCACGGCAAGCGCGACGAGGCGGGGGTACGACGGCTGCTGGAGGAGTGGCGACGCCGGCGCGCCGACCACCGTGAACCGAGCACGAAGGTCGAGCGCTATCTCGCCGACCTCTGGGCCGATCTGCTCGCGAACGAGAGGATCGGCTCCACCGACGACTTCTTCGCGCTCGGCGGCCACTCGATGCTGGCCTTCCAGGCGCAGCGCCGGATCAGGCGCGATCTCGGGGTGGCCCTGGAGTTCCACGAGCTGCTCGACCACACCGTGCTCGGTGATCTGGCCGCTCGGATCGAGCGGAGCCGGCCGAGCGCGCAGTGACCCCTCTCCCGGCCTCGCGGAGGTCCCGCGGGTCGTCCGGCGCGCGCCGGGGGTGGACGTCGTCCCCGGCCGCGTCCAGGTCCCATTGAGATCACCGCAATGATCCGGCATGCGTTAACGTTCGTCTTCTGTAAAGACTGCCGTCGACGCAATTCGTTCGATCGAAGCCGTTGATTTGCGTCCGGCGCGGATGTTAGTGTTCGGCATTGATCTAGCGGCATTCCGGCCTGGGTCGGAGTCGTGGCATCCTTCGGATGCGCGGCGGTCCACGGAAACTGCGTGACCCCGCCTAGAGCAAATTACGGGGGCACGGGCATGCGTGAAGTCGAACAGAATCCGGTCGAGGACGAACCCACCATCACGCTGACGCGGTGGCGGGAACCCATCGACGATGACGACCGCCATGCCAACTTCAAGTCCGAGGTCCAGATGTACGGCCTGCTGGACCCGCTGGTGACGTTGCGGGGGATGTCGGCCAATCTGGACATTCCGATCGGTGCGATCGCCCGCTACGTGCTGGCGAAGTGGGCGACCGGGGGCAGCGGAGGGCTGCTCGAACTCGGTCCGGTGATGACGCGGCGGCTGTGGGAGCCGATTGCCGCCGCCGAGCGGGAAGACTCCGACGAGCGCCGTCTCGCCACCTATCACCAGCTCCGCCAGATGATCTCCTGGTTGAACGTCCCGCTCGATGATCCGACGGTTTACCCTGCGCAGGAGCCGGGGCCGGCGAGCACCACCACGATTTGATCATCCATTATTCGGCACGGCGCTGGAACGCGACGTGGAAGTAATGACCGATCTCGATCTGAAAGGGTGACGCGTACATGCCACGACAGCTCTCCTTGGCGCCCGAGCTCTACACGAATTCCAACGAAGCAGTCGACCACCGGTACATGGCCCAGATGCGCGAGCAGGACGAGACGCCCGTGCCGATCGACCCGACCAAGCCGAAGTTCACGCTGGTCGTCGGCCCGTCGCCGTTCACCATGATGCGCGGGTGGGAGTTCTTCCTGACCTCGCCCTACGAGGGCGCGACCTACATCTCGACGGTCCTGCACAACGCCGGCTACCCCGTCCGCATCGTCGACGTGCGGTACGCGGTCGACCCGCTGAACGAGGCGTACCGGCAGATCATGGAGGGCACCGACGTCCTGGGGATCTGCACCTTCGAGGACAACTTCCCGTTCGTCAACGAGCTGATGACGATGGTCAAGGACGCCCGGCCGGACGTCCCCATCATCTGCGGCGGGTCGCTCGTCACCTCGGTGCCGCACGTCTTCATGGAGAACACGGCGTGTGACATCGCGGTGATCAGCGAAGGGGAGATCACGATCCTCGAGCTGATGGAGAGCTACTGCGCCGGTCGCTGGGAGAAGGACCTGCCCTCGATCCGGGGCATCTGCTTCCGGGGGCCGGAGGGCAAGATGCGCCGGACCAGGCCCCGTGGTCAGATGATGGACCTCGACTCGCTGCCCCGCATGCGACTGGACCTGTGGCCCCAGTCGAAGAGCCCGATGGGCCTTCAGCCGCAGATCATCTCGTCCTACAGTCGGGGCTGCAAGATGGACTGCTCCTTCTGCTACCGGACGACCCCGCAGGTGCGGGCCAAGTCGCCGGAGAAGATGGACCGGGATCTGGCCTGGCTCAAGTCGCAGTACAACATCGACTTCTGCTTCTTCGTCGACCTGACGTTCAGCTCCCACCGCCGCCAGACCCTGGAGATGTGCGACGTCATCTCCGACCACGACCTGCGCTGGACGTGCCTGACGCGGTGTGCCGACATGGACCAGCCCCGGATCAACGCGATGCGTGACGCGGGCGCCGACATCATCCTCTACGGGGTGGAGTCGCTCGGCTCGGAGGTGCTCCGGGAGGCGCGCAAGGGCAACTCGGAGAACCTCACCGTCCGCGCCATGCGCACCACCTTCGAGGGCGGTGTGCGCTTCGGTGCCCTGCTCATCGTGGGTCTGCCGAACGAGACCGAGGAGTCGCTCGGCCACATGGTCGAGTTCGCCGAGAGCTACCACCACGTGACCCGGGTGAAGTACCTGTCCGCCATGCCCGGGACGACGGTCTACCGTCAGGCCATCGACAAGGGCCTGATGCGCAGCGAGGTCGACCACCTGAACTGGCTCTCCATCGAGCAGGCGCTGCACGAGGACGAGTTCCTCAACGTCAGCGGCCTGCCCGAGCGGGCGTGCCGGGACGCCTACAGCCGCATCTACGACGCCTACGCTCCCGGGCCGGTGATGGACTTCAAGCACTACCCGGAGCACTTCAACTACTTCTACCCGCAGCCGAACGACGGCCTGGAGCGCTCCACCTCGTACGCGGGGCCCGGCTGGCGGTCGAAGTTCAGCTCCGCCGGTCCGCACCTGGTCCCGGGCTCGGAGCGGTTCACCCTCGACAAGATCGCCCCGCCGGAGGTGGCGGCGGCGGGTTCCCTGCTGGTGCCCTGCGGGGCCAAGAAGCTGAGCGGCGAGGCGACGCTCGCGCCGGCCAGCGCCTGACCGTCGGATGATTCCGAGCGGTCCGCCGGCACCCGGGCCGCAGCTGGTTCGAGCCGACAGCCCCGTCCTCATCATCGGGACGGAGCGGTCCGGCTCGAACCTGCTGCGCCTGGTGCTGAACTCGCATCCGCACATCACGGTGCCGCACCCGCCGCACTTCATGCACTACTTCGCCTCGCTCGCCCCGGCGTACGGGGACCTGCGGCAGGACCGGAACCGGCGGGCCCTGGTCCGCGACGCCCAGCGGCTGCTGCGTCGGCACATCCACCCCTGGGAGCATCCGATCGACGAGGAGCGCGTGCTCGCGCAGGCGGGCCCGAGCGTGTTCGGCGTCGTCGGGGCCTTCTACGAGGAGTACCGGCGTGCCGAGGGCAAGCCGCGTTGGGGGTGCAAGAGCACCTTCACGGTGCACCACGTCGCCGAGGTCCTCGCCGAATATCCGCGGGCCAGGTTCATCTGGCTGGTCCGCGATCCCCGGGACGTCGCGGCCTCGGCGAAGCGGTCGGTGTTCAACCACTTCCATCCCTACCGGACGGCCCTGCTCTGGTCCCGCCAGCAGGAACTGGCCGCCGCCGCGCTCGCCCGGTACGGGCCGGAGGTGGTGCACCAGTTGCGGTACGAGGATCTGGTCGCCGATCCGGAGCCGGTGCTGCGCCGGCTCTGCGAGTTCCTCGACGAGCCCTTCGAGCCCGCGATGCTGGCGCACCACAGGTCTCCGGCCGCGCAGCGGACCGCGCGGCTGTCCCAGTCGTGGCACAACACCGACCGGCCGATCAACGCCGACAGCGTCGGCCGGCACCTGCGCGGACTGAGCCCGACCGAGAGCCGTCAGGTCGTGCTCGCCGCCGGACCGATGATGCGGCGCCTGGGCTACGCCACCGAGGCGGAGGACGGCGCCGGCCGGCCGCCGTCGATGGCGCGGGTGCGGGTGCACGACCTCGCGCTGCGACTGCGCAACGAGGTGCGGTCGATGCGCAACGACCGCAACTACCGGCGCCGGCTGGTCCGCGACGCCACCGTCGCCTGGGTCCGCGTACGCAGGCGGAGCGGGTGGGCGCTGCGGAACCGCGCGCACCGGAAGACGGTGCTCGACCGCGACGCGGCCGCCGTGGCCGCACCCCACGTCCACAACCGGAGGGAATCGAGTTGACCATCCAACGCGACGACGTCGTGGAGCACTTCGCCGCCCGAGCCCGCACCTACGACCAGTCCAGCTCGTGGTGCACGGACGAGGCGTTGGGCGCGATCGTGCTGGGCATGGCCCAACCCGGTGCCGACGACGCGGTGCTGGACGTGGCCTGCGGCACGGGCCTGGTGTCGCGCCTGTTCTCCGGGCGGGTGGCCCGGGTCGTCGGCGTCGACATCACCGCCGACATGGCCGAGCAGGCGCAGCCCCACCTGGACGAGTTCGTCCTGGCGCCGGCCGAGTCGCTGCCGTTCGAGTCGGACACCTTCGACGTGGTGGTGTGCCGACAGGGCATCCAGTTCATGACCCTGCCCGACGCGGTGCGGGAGATGGTGCGGGTGACCAAGCCGGGCGGTCGCATCCTGCTGATCAACCTGTGCGCCTACGGCGACGCGGACCGGGACGAGTACTTCGAGGTGTTGCGGCTGCGCAACCCGGTCCGCCGCAACTTCTTCCTCCCCGACGACCTCGCCCGGCTGATGACCGAGGCCGGGTGCGACGAGGTCTCCACGGAGCGGTACGTCTCCGTGGAGGACGTCGACGCGTGGTCCGACAACGGCGCGATCGGTGAGGACAACCGGGAGGCGATCCGCGAGGTGTACCGCAAGGCCTCGCCGGCGTTCCAGGAGTTGCACTCCGTACGGATGGACGGCGGTCGGTTCGTCGACCAGATGCTGTTCGTCGTCGCCCGGGGGGTCAAGCCGGCTGCGCCGGCCGCCCGGAATGCGCCTCGATGACCACTTCACCGGAGTCGGATGCTATGGTGCAGGCGCAGCACTCACCTGATGAGGATGTCTCGATGGACGTGGGGATCGACGGTCGTCGTTCGGCGCTGCGTCCTCCGATCGAGCTGCCCGGGTTCCCGGAGTGGTCCCCCGCCGGTGTGTCGCTGGAGCGGCGTCTCATCCGCGCGATCAGCGAAGGCTTCGAGAGTCACGGATTCCGTCCGCTGGACACCGCCGCGGTGCAGCCGTGGTCGGTGCTGACCGCGGGCGACGGCCAATACTCCGACGGCGGAGTCGGCAAGCCGATCTTCCGGGTCGCCGAGCCTCCGGAGACCGACACGGGCGCGAGTCTCGGGTTGCGCTACGACCTCACCGTCCCGCTCGCGCGTCACATCGCCGAGCGCGGCGACACCCTCGCCTTCCCGTTGAGCTGCTACCAGATCGCCAAGGTGTGGCGAGCGGAGATCCCCGACCTGTCACACGCCCGTGAGTTCTACCAGTGCGACCTCGACGTGATCGGCCGCGGCGAGCTGAGTCTGTTCTTCGACGCCGAGATCGCCTGCGCGCTGCACGCCGCGTTCGAGGCCGTCGGCCTCGGCGACTTCACCGTCCGGATCTCGAACCGCCGGGCACTGGCCGCCCTGCTCGCCGTGCACGGCCTGCACAACACCCGGGTCAAGGCCATCGTGCAGATCATCGACGAGGGCGGCCGGCAGCCGCGGGAGAAGACCGTCCTGCAACTGCGCGACGCCGGGGTCGCCGACGCCGTCGCCGAGGACATCGGCGAGCTGCTGAGCCTGCACACCGTGCGCGAGGCACGGGACCTGTTCGCGCGTCGTGGCGCGGACCAGGGCGGTCTGGACGAGCTGGAGACGGTGATCGACGCGGCGATCGGGCTGGGCATGCCGGCGGGCCGGTTGCGGCTGGACTTCTCCATCACCCGGGGCCACGACTACTACACCGGCACCGTCTACGAGACGTTCGTCGCCGGTCGCGAACACTGGGGGGCGATCGGGTCCGGCGGTCGGTACGACAACCTGCTCGGCCACGTCACCGGCGAGCGATACCCCGGCGTGGGAGTCTCGATCGGCCTGACCCGGCTGGTCGGTCTGCTGCTGGAGGACGCCCGGGCCGGGGGCACGGCACCGGACGAGGTCGTCGTGACGCGCGGACCCGACGCGCGCGAGGGGTCGTTGCTCGACGTGGTGCGCGAGTTGCGCCGGCGTGGCCTGCCGACCCGGGTGCTCTTCGACCCGCCCGCCGACCCGTCCGTGCGAGCGGACTTCGCGACGCTCGTGGAGGTGCGTGGCGACGGATCGTGCACCGTACGACATATGCCCGGCGGTCAGGTGCGTGAGGTGGATGCCGGCTCGGTGGCGGAGGTCGTGGCCAGCGGTCGGGCATCGTAGCCGCTTCCACCCGCAGGGGTGGACGTGGTTCCTGTCGCGAGCCGGCCGTCGTCAGCGCCCCTGTCCTCCGTTCGTACCCGACAGAGAGTCATCATGGACCGCCAGATCATTCAGCCTCGTACGCTCAAGGGTTTCACCGACGTGTTGCCGGCAGCCGGCCAGTACCGGCGCCGGATGCTCCGTGTCATCGAGGAGACCTTCTGCTCCTTCGGATTCGATCCGATCCAGACCCCCAACGTGGAGTACGCCGAGATCCTCAAGGGCAAGGGCGGCGGTGACAACGACAAGCAGATGTTCGAGTTCCGGGACGCGGGGGGTCGGGACGTCGCGCTCCGCTTCGACCTGACCGTCCCGCTGGCCCGATTCGTCGCGCAGCACGGGTCGAGGCTCACCATGCCGCTGCGGGCGTACAACATCGGTTACGTGTTCCGCGGCGACCGGCCGCAGAAGGGTCGCTACCGCGAGTTCCTGCAGTGCGACGCGGACATCATCGGCGAGACGGACGTCAGCGCGGACGCCGAGATCCTCGCCATCGCCCAGGCCGCGCTGACCCGGATGGACTTCGGGCGGTTCGTCGTGCGCGTCAACAACCGCCGGATGGTCAACGGGCTGCTCAACGGCCTGGACCTCGGTGACCGGATCACTCCGGTGCTGCGTGCCCTGGACAAGATCGACAAGATCGGTCCGGCGGGGGTGACCGCCGAGCTGGCCCAGGTGGAGGTCGACGCCGCGGTCGTGGAGCGCATCCTCGCGGTGCTCGCCGCCCGTGGCGAGACCAACGAGGCGACCTTCGCCGCGGTGGCCGACCTCGTCGACAGCGCCGAGGCCGAGGCGGGCCTGGAGGAGCTGCGGACGATCCTCGACCTGGTCGTCGCCGCCGGCGGTGACCCCGACGTGGTGCGCTTCGACCCCAGCATCGTCCGCGGCCTCGACTACTACACGGGCATGGTCTACGAGATCGGCTTCGTCGAGGCGCCCGAGGTGGGCAGCGTCGGCGGTGGCGGCCGGTACGACAACCTCACCGGTCTCTACACCAGGAGCCGGTTCCCGGGGGTGGGCGGCACCATCGGCGTGACCCGGCTGATGTCCGCGCTGGAGAGCCTCGGCCGGATCCGGGACGCCGAGCGACAGCGTCCCCTGGTCGTGGTCACCCGGGGCAACCAGGAGGACCAGATCGCGGATGCCCGGCTCGCCGCGTCGGTCCGGGAGACCGGCCTGTTCGACGTCGACCTGTACCCCGGGGCGGCCAGGCACGCCGCCCAGATGAAGTACGCGGACGGCCGCGGGGCCATGTTCGTGCTGACCCTCGACGACCCGACCACCGTGTCGGTCAAGGAGCTGCGTTCCGGCGACCGCACCTCCATCGCGGTCGAACAGGTGGCGGACCTCCTGCCGAAGCTCGCGGGGATCTCCCGGTCGTGAGCATCCTGTTCTGCAAGTGGGAGCCGGTGGTCCTCAGGGCGCTGCTGGACGCGGGAGCCCGCGTCCACGTCGTCCTCGACCAGTGGGACGTGCGGTTCGGCGACGTGGACCGGGCGCTGCTGGCGCGCGCGGAGGGCGTCTACGAGGTCCGCGACTTCGACTCCGTCGAGCAGCTCAGCGCGGTCGCGGTGGACCTGCGGTTGCGCGACGCCGGGATCCGCCGCGTCGCCAGCTTCGCCGAGTTCAGCCAGTACGGCGCCGGGTTGCTGGCCGAGCTTCTGGGTGTGCCGGGCGGCACGCTGGCCCAGGCCGTGGCCACCCGGGACAAGCGGGAGATGAAGCGGCGCTACCGGGCTGCCGGCATCCGCTGCGCGCGCTCCATGTCCGTACCCGACGCACGGGCGGTCCCCGATCCGGCCGAGGTCGCCGACACCGTCGGCTTCCCGGTGGTGGTCAAGCCGGTCAGCGGAATGGGCGCGATGGCCACGGTCCGGGTGGACCGGCCGGAGGACCTGCGGACGGTCGTGGACGGCCTCGCCTTTCCGCCCGAGGTGATCTCCCACCAACTGATCATCGAGGAGTACGTGACCGGCGAGGAACTGCACGCCGACGCCGTCTGGTCCGACGGGGCACCGATGTACTTCACGGTCGGCCGGTATCCGCGCCCGAGGCTGTCGGTGCCGCCCGGCGAGGAGGGCTCGCTGCTGCTCGACGCCGCCGACCACGGCAAGCTCATCGACCGGGCGCTGGAGCTGCACCGGGCCGTCAACGCCGCGATCGGCATCAGCTCGGGTCCGACGCACTTCGAGTTCTTCCGTACGCCGGCTGACGAGCTGGTGGCGTCCGAGGTCGCCACCCGGTTCGGCGGCGGCCCGCTGCTCGACATGGTGCGCTGCCGCGACGGGGTCGACCTGCGGCTGCTCTGGGCGGACGAGCTGGTCGGCAGATCGGTGACCCGACGGGTGGCGCAGCGGGGCGGAGGCCCGCACGTGGCCGGCATCAACATCCCGGCCAGTGGTGGGGGCGGGCGGGTGCTGTCCATGCCGACGGCCGCCGAGCTGGACGCGGATCCGCACGTCGTCGAGCACCGGGCGCTCTGTGCCGTGGGTGCGGAGACCCACGGCCTCTGGTGCCTGATGCTCATCCTCCGCGCCGACAGCGAGACCGAGCTGCGTGACGTGGTCGAGGCGGCCCGGCGCCGCTACGTCGTGCGCACCGGTGCGTGAGGCAGTGCCCAGGTGATGTCCGGATCGGCGGCGTCCGCGGACACCCGGGCCGCGCCACCGATCGGAAACGTCTGCAGGGGAAAGGTGTGGCCGAAGTCGACGTTGGCGACGACCGGTCGTCCGGCCAGGTGCGGTAGCTCCGCCACGATCGCCGCCAGCAGCGGCCGGGTCATGCCCGTCTCCCGCTGGAAGCGACCGAGGACGAGCCCGCCGACCTGGTCGGCGCCCGGTTGCCGGAGCAGGGCGTGCAGGTGGCGGGCGACCGTGGCGGCCGACGAACCGGCGTCGTCCTCGACGAAGAGCACCGCCCCGGCCAGGTCGGGGAGCAGGCCGGTGCCCTGCAGCAGCGCCAGGGTGCACAGGTTGCCTCCCACGATCCGACCCTGCGCCGTGCCGGGGGAGAGCATCCACCAGCCCTCGGAGGGCAGTCGGGTGCGATCCTCCTGGTTCAGGTACCAGGTCGGGTCGTCGGACCACCAGTCCTGTGCCCGCCACCGCACCGGCCCGTCCGAGGTGACGGCGTCCAGGAAACTCTCCACGGTGGATTCCAGGTGCCGGCGGCACCCGAAGGTCGACCAGTGGGGGCCGGAGAGGGTCACCAGGCCGGCCCGGGTCAGCAGGGCGTTCTGCAGGGCGGTGATGTCCGAGAAGCCGCAGAACCAGGTGGGGTTGGCGGCCACCAGATCCCAGTCGAGTCCACCCAGCACCGCGTTCGCCGAGTGTCCGCCGATGGCGGTGAGGATCAGGTCGACCTCCGGATCGGCGAATGCGGCGTGCAGGTCGGCCAGCCGGGACCCGATCGGCGCGGTCCCGAGCGGGCCGTCGGCGTCGACGTGCTCGCCGAAGGTCACCCGGAAGCCCAGCCCGGTCAGCCGACGGGTGGCGAACGCCCTGACCTCCGCCGGCACCACCCGGGCGGACAACGAGGGAGCCACGACCCGTACCAGTGGCCTGCGGGCGAGAACCAGTGGAGCGGGTACGACGACATCCATGCGTTTCCCCATCCGAGGGCCGAGGGCTCTGGTCAACAAGAGGGGCGTTGCTGAATGCTAGACCAGATGATCGGAAGGTCGGCATGACCGAGCTGGACGACGTCCTGCCGGAGATCGAGGAGACCCTCGGCAGCACCGTCGTCGCCGTGGCACCTGTCACCGGTGGCGGCTACACCCCGGCCCGACGGTGCCGGGTGGATCTCGCGGACGGGCGCCGAGCTTTCGTCAAGGCGCCGAGCGACACGTTGACCGCCACCTGGTTGCGTCAGGAGCTGGGGTTCTACGCGACGGCCAAGGGCGACTTCCTGCCCGCCGTGTGGGGCATGGGGCAGGGAACGGTGCCGTGGCTGGCGCTCGAGTTCCTGCCGTCCGGCTGGCCGCCGCCGTGGACGCCGGAGTCCGTCGCGGAGGTCCGGGCGGCGCTCGACGCCCTGCACGAGGCGCCCGTACCGGACGGCCTGCCGAGGTTGTCCGACGACTCGCCGTTCGTCACCGGCTGGCGCCGCGTCGCGGAGGCGCCGGAGCGGTTCCTGTCCACAGGTGCCTGCGACGAGGCGTGGTTGACGCGGCATCTCGACACGCTGCTCGACGTGACCGGTCCGCAGGTGCTCGCGGGGAGCAGTGTGCTGCACCTCGACGTCCGCAGCGACAACACCTGCCTGACCGACCGCGGTGCCGTCCTGGTCGACTGGAACCTGGCCGCCGTCGGCAATCCCCAACTGGACCTGGCGTTCTGGCTGCCCAGCCTCGCCCTGGAGACGGGCGTCCCGCCGGCCGAGCCGGGCCTCGACCCGGGGGTCGTCGCCATGGTGGCCGGCTTCTTCGCCGGTTTCGCCGGGGAGCCCGACATTCCCACCGCCCCTCGGGTGCGGCCCTTCCAGCGCGCTCAACTGCGGGTGGCCCTGCCCTGGGCGGCCCGTGCACTCGGGCTGCCCGAACCCCATCCCCGATAGGAGCGTCATGCGCGTCCTCGTGCTCGGTGGCACCGTGTTCCTGGGCCGTCACATCGTCACGGCCCTGCTCCGGCGCGGCCACGAGGTGACCCTGTTCAACCGGGGCCGGGAGAACCCGGACCTGTTCCCGCAGGTGCGGCGGATCGTCGGCGACCGCGACGGCGGGCTCGACGGCCTGGTCGGGGAGACCTTCGACGCGGTCATCGACACCTG
Source organism: Micromonospora maritima (assembly GCF_902825405.1). Lineage (GTDB taxonomy): Bacteria > Actinomycetota > Actinomycetes > Mycobacteriales > Micromonosporaceae > Micromonospora > Micromonospora maritima. The sequence goes on from NZ_CADEAU010000002.1 coordinate 19,930, forward strand.
CGGCTACGTGCCGCGACTGGTGGGTGCGTCTGCGGCCCTGCTGTCGGACTCGGTGCCCTTCTACACCTACATCTCGACCATGTCGGTCTATCGGGACGTGAGTCGGCCCGGGGTGACCGAGGAGGCCCCGGTCTTCGACGAGGAGCCCGACACCGAGGCGCTCGGTTGGCCGGCACTCGGCCCGCAGAAGGCGGCGAGCGAGCGGGCCGTCCAGCACAGCTACGGCGCTGACCGGAGCCTCGTCGTGCGGTGCGGCCTCATCTTCGGCCCGTACGACGTGGCCAGCCGCTCGCGCAGCGACGCGCACGGGGTGAGCACGAACACCCTCGACTACGACAGCTTCTCCGGACGTATTCCGTACTGGCCGTTGCGGGTCGCCAGGGGGGACCGGTTCGCCGCCCCCGAGCCTCGGGACCAGCCACTGCAGTTGATCGACGCGCGCGACCTGAGTGAGTTCGTCGTCCGGCTGACCGAGGCCCGGCAGGCCGGGGTCTACACGGCGACGGGTCCGGCGGACGGCACCCTGACCATGAGCGGATTCATCGCCGCCTGTGCGGAGGCGGCCGGAACGCCGGTGGGCAACGCCGTCTGGATCCCGGAGCAGGTGCTCGTCGATTACGGCCTGCAGCCGTTGACCACCCTGCCGCTGTGGAAGCCGACCGCGCTGACGCCGGTCGCCGGCCTGTTCAGCCTCGACTGCTCCAAGGCGATCGCCGCCGGGCTGCGGACCCGGCCGGTCCGGGAGACGCTGCGCGACATCCTGGACTGGGCCCTGCCCGACCCGCACCTGGCGGTGGCATCGCGGACCCCCGTCATCTCGCCCGCTCTCGAGGCCGAACTCATCGCCGCGGCCGGCTGAGGTCCGACCGCCGTGGCGAGCCGCCTCAGACCGGCGCGCCGGCCCGGGCGCGCAGGGTGACGCCGAGGTCGGCGAGCTGGTGCAGGTAGCCGGCGGCGAGCTGCCGACCGCGGGCGCGGTCCGGCTCGTCGACGGGCAGCATGCCGATCCGCTCGATCAGTTTCTCGATCCGCAACCGCTGCCGGCGGGGCAGCTTCGGCGCGATCGGCACCTCGTACCGGCTCTGCCAGAGCACCAGCAGGGCTTCGTCGTTGCGTCGGCGAACCTCGTGCAGGGTCTCCCGGTGCAGGGCCTTCGCCTGCGCGAAGTCCATCCCGCAGTGGCTCCAGCCGCTGTCCGGGTCCTCGGGGTCCGCGACCTGAAGGTCGTACTTGTCGGCCTCCTGCCAGACCGGCATGGTCTCGTCCTGCATCGAGAAGATGCTGAGCATGAAGTAGCCGCGGTACTCGTTCGTCAGGAAGTCGTGGGTCTGGCGGTAGTCCTCCGGTGTCTCACCGGGGTAGCCGACCATGAACGAGCAGCGATGGCCGACCTCGCTGTCCTTGAGCAGCTCGAACGCCTGCCGGTTCTGCTTCGCGGTCACCCGCTTGTTCATCCGGCGCAGGCTCTCCTCGCTCATCGACTCGAACCCGATGGACAGCGAGCGGCAGTGGGACGCGGCGAACCGCTCCACGTCCTCGGCGCTGGTGACGGCGTTGGCCCGGCTGTATCCCTCCCACCCCACGCCGAGCGCCGGGAGCAGGTCGAACAGCTCGCGCATCCGCCGGGGCGGGACCGTGAACGTGGAGTCCATCGCCTTGATCATGGATGCGCCGTGTGCCTCGGCGTACCGCCCCCAGTCGTCGCGGATCTTCGTGGCCGACTTGTACCGCCAGCGCGGCGAGGCGTGCGGGAAGGAGCAGAAGCCGCAGCTGAAGGGGCAACCGCGCATCGACTCGTACGGCACGATGTCGTGCTTGCCCCGGAACTGTGGCGAGGGGTGGGTCTCGATGTCGATGTCCCGCAGCGGGGTCTGCCCCAGCCGGCCGGTGTCCGTGCGGTGCACCAGGTTCGGCACCGCGCTGAGGTCGCCGCGACCGGCGAGCGCGCGCATGAGCAGCGGCAGGGCCTCCTCCCCGTCACCACGGACGACGTAGTCGACCTCGGGATGGTCGCGCATCACCGGGACGAACTTCAGGTTGGTGAACTGCCCACCGAGCACCATGGTGGCGTCCGGCCAACGCTCCGCCAGATACCTCAGGGCCCGGCGCAGCGACCGGCGTTCGTAGATGAAGGTCGTCGAGAGCAGCACGACGTCGTAGTCGTCGGCGAGGGCCGGGGACCGGTCCGCCCAGATGTCGCCGGTGTCCAGGTGGTCGTAGTCGCCGGGGCATCCGTCCAGGATGGCCAGGAGCGCGAACGTGGTCAGGTGGGGGACGTCGGAGCACCGGGGCAGCAGCAACGGCCCCCGGCCGCCGTCGACGCTCAGCTCCAGGCGTTCGAGCGCGAACTCGGGAGAGACGTCCCGGAAGTAGCCCGCGACGTCGGCCTCGCCCGGGTCGAAAAGGCTGCCTTCGAGGTAATTGACATTCTTGATCATCGGGCCGAGCCCGGATACCAGTAGTCCGCGCATGTCCGTCCCCCGTTCGCGACGGAGCACACTTTAGCAAGTGCACACGTACTGGTCGAGGTAAATATGATCTTGAGATCCACTCTAGACTGCCCCTCGATCACTGGACTAGTGTCGGTCACGAGCTGCGGGGGCGGTCGATCGATTCGGTGCGACCTGTGCTCTGCAGCAGGAGGCGAGGAAACCTGCATGCCTGGCATGAGCTCGCAGCTTTTTGCAGATCTGCGCGCCGCTTTCGCGTCCGAGTCCATGACCGCCCAGCGATACGCATATTTCGCGGAAATTGCTGAGATCGAGGGTCATCTCGCCGTCGCACAGACTCTCCGGGAACTTGCCAGCACGACGGATTGCGTGGCGCACGGTCACCTCGATCTGCTCCGCTTCGAGGCCGACCCGTCCACCCGGCAACCGCTCGGCGACACCGAGCTCAACGTCGCGGCGGCACTGACCGGCGAGCTGCACGAATCCGCCGACCTCTACCCCAAGCTGAGCGAGCACGCGCACGACGAGGGTCTCGCCGACGTGGCGAGTTGGTTGGAGACCCTGACCGCCCTCAAGGGCGCCCACGTCACCAGGCTGCAGTCGACCCTCGCCGAGCTGCGCGCGCAGGAACTGACCGGCCGCCACACCGCGGCCGGCACGGGGGACTAGGGGAGCGAATGGGTGCCACGGAAATCGACCGGCCGGCGCCGGTCGCCCGCTACGACGCGTCGTCCATCACGATCCTCTCGGGCCTGGACGCGGTGCGCCGCACCCCGTCCATGTACGTCGGATCGACCGGGCCCGAGGGCCTGCACCACCTGGTGTCCGAGCTGATCGACAACGCGGTCGACGAGTCCGAGGCCGGCTACTGCCGCACTCTCTCGGTGGTGCTGCGTGGGGACGGATCCTGCGTCGTCACCGACGACGGGCGCGGCATCCCGGTCGACATCCATCCGGCGACCGGGCGGCCGGCCTGCGAGGTCCTGCTCACCACGCTGCACTCGGGGGGCAAGTTCGCCGGCGGCTCGTACGCCAACTCCGCCGGCCTGCACGGCGTGGGCCTGTCCTGCGTGAACGCGCTTGCCGAGTGGCTCGAACTCGACGTCTGGCGCGACGGTCGGCACCTGAGGCAGAGTTTCGCCCGTGGGCGCCAGGCCAGCGAGTTGACGGATCTGGGGCCGAGCGACAGGCGCGGCACGTCGATCGCCTTCAAGCCCGACCCGACGGTGCTGGACGCCGTCGAATTCTCCGCCGACGTGCTGGTGAACCGTCTGGAAGAGGTCGCCTTCCTGCACCCGGCCCTCACGGTCGAGATGCGCGACGAGCGCACCGGCCGGCACGTGACGCTCAACCACAGCGGAGGCGTCGCGGCGTTCCTGGCGCATCGGGGCGGTGCCGCCACGCCCGTGCACGAGCAGCCGATCGTGATCAGCGGGCAGTCCGGCTCGCTGGTCCTGGAGGCGGCCGTCCGGTGGACCGACGGCTACACCGAGGACGTCTGGAGCTTCGTCAACACGGTGCGTACCGAGCAGGGAGGCGCCCACATCGACGGTCTCCGGGCGGCCCTGGCCACCGTGATCAACCGACATGCCACCACCAACGGCCTGTTGGAAGGGCTGAACCGCGAGAAGATCACCACGACCGACGTCCTGGAAGGGCTCACCGCGGTCGTCGCGATCCGGATGGCGCACCCGAAGTTCGACGGCCAGACCAAGCGACGCCTGCAGAGCCCCGAGGTCGGCTCCTTCGTGCAGGAGGCCGTGCAGGACGGGCTGCAGGGTCAGTTCGACGCCGATCCGGAACTGGCGCAACGGATCGTCCAACGCGTGCTGGACGCCTCCCGCGCCCGGCTCGCCGCCCGCCTGGCGACCCGGACGGCTCGGGTGCGCCAGCGCAAGATCGAGATCGACTACTCGGTCTACCAGAAGCAGTTCGGCATCCGCTCGAAGAACTGGCACGACTCCTGTTCCTGGTTGGCCGACGACGGCCTGCTGGCACAGCACGCGGCGCTCTGCGACGTGCCGGAGAACGCCCGCATGCTGGACGTCTGCTGCGGCAGCGGTGTGGTGGGCGGCGCCTTCCGCGGCAAGGTCGGCGAGATGATCGGCCTGGACATCACGCCCGAGATGGTGAGCCTGGCCTCCACCCGGCTCGACAAGGTCTTTCAGGGCACGGTCTACGACCTGCCATTCGAGGACGCCAGTTTCGACCTCGTGGTCAACCGGGAGGTGCTGCACCTGCTGCCCAGGCCGGAAGTGCCGGTGGCGGAGATCTTCCGGGTGCTGCGGCCGGGCGGGCAGTTCATCGTCGGTCAGATCGTCCCGTACGCCGACGAAGACGCCTTCTGGATGTTCCGCATTTTCAAGAAGAAGCAGCCACTGCTCTTTCAGATGTTCCGCGAGGAGGACTTCCGGCGCCTTCTGCTCGGTGCGGGATTCACGCTCGACAAGATGGAGGAATATTTCCTCTGGGAATCGATCGACAAATGGATCGACACCCACGAGACCACTCCCGAGCATCGCCAGCAGATCTACCGACTGTTCTACGACGCCCCGCCCGAGGTGCGTGCCGTGCACCCGTTCGAGGTGGCGGCCGACGGGTCGGTGCGGGACCGGTGGCGCTGGTGCGTGTACTCCCTGCGAAAGCCGGCGCAGTAGTGGCCGGCGCGACGGCGTTGCCGCTCACCGCGCCCGGGCACGGGCGGTTGGCCGAGCTCCGTGAACTGCGGGGGCCCGCCGTCTCGGACTTCACCTCGCGGGTGCGCTGCCTGATCGTGATCGTCTCCAGCTCGCGTGGCGGCTCGAGCATGCTCACCGAGATGCTGCGCAGCTCCGACGGGCTGGTGCACCTGCGGGCCGAGTTCAATCCCTTCCTGCGGATCGCCGGGCTGGACTTCCCGGCGAGCGGCACCGGCTCGGACGCCCTCGGGCCCGAGCACGTCCAGTGGCTGGACCCGGCGGTGCGCCAGGTGTTGGACCGGGAGCTCGCGCTGGACGCGGGCATGCCGGCGACGAGGATCGCCGACACCACCGAGTTCGAGCTGGACGCGGCGTGGCGGTTCTTCATCCAGTGGCCCCACCTCGACCTGGGGCTGGCCGAGTGGACCACTGTCGCCCGGGCGGTGCTCGGCCGGCTGCGGGAACGCCACGGGTGGGCCCCGGACGAGTTGCCGGACGTGGACGGCTTCCAGGCCGAGCTGATCGACGAGCTGCGGGCCCGGTCGTTTCCGGTCAACCCGCGCTTCTACGATCTGCCGGAACGGCTGTTCTCGCACGCCACCTGCCCCGACGGCCCGCCCGGGCCGTTCGTCATCGAGGAACCGCCGTTCGTGCTGCCCCGGCCGTGGCGCCGGGCCACCGCCGCCGACCTGGCCGCGAATCCTCTGGTCATCAAGGCGCCCAGCAACGCGTACCGGATGAACTTCCTGCGCGCCCTGTTCCCCAACGCCCGGCTCCGGGTGCTCCACCTGACCCGCAACCCGGCCGCCTCGGTGAACGGCCTCTACGACGGTTGGCAGCACCCCGGCTTCCATGCGCACCGACTCGCCGACCCGCTGCGGATCAAGGACTACGCGTCGCACAGCGAAGAGGAACGCCACTGGTGGAAGTTCGACCTCCCGCCGGGCTGGGAGGCGCTGGCGGACCGTCCGCTGACCGACGTCTGTGCCTTCCAGTGGCGCTCCTGCCACGAGGCGATCCTCTCCGACGTCGCGAACGGTTCCGCGGACTACCTGCGGGTGCGGTTCGAGGACGTGATCCGGGGAGCCGACAGCCGGGTCCAGACGGTCCGGCGGATCGCCGACTGGCTCGGTGTGCCGTTCGACGGTGGGTTCTCCCGCACCGTGCACGACGGGATCGGACCGGTCGTGGCGACCGCACCGCCGTCGCCGCACCGGTGGCGGCGACGCGCCCGGCTGATTCATTCGTCACTCGACCAGCGGGTGCTGGCGACGGCCGAGGAACTGGGCTATGGATCTGAAGCCGACTGGATCTGAGCGGAGTTCGCTCGGCGGTGCGGGCTGGGAGCCACGGCTGGCCGAGCACGCCGACGAGGTGTCCGGCGGCCTGGTCTGGGCCCGGTGCGGCCTCCGGTCCGAGGTCGCCCCGCTGGAGGCCGTGCTCGTCGCGCGCCCTCCCGACAGCCTCGGCGCCGTGGCCGACGCGGCCACGCAGCTGATGCGCGCTCCGGTCGACCTGGACGCCATCCGTAGGCAGGCGGACGGGATAGCCGCGGCCTTCGACCGGCACGGCGTCGACGTGCTGGTGGCGGAGCCGCCTCCGACGGCGCCGCCCAACGTGATCTTCATGCGTGACCTCTTCTTCATGACGCCGGCCGGGGCGGTGGTCGGCCGGACGGCCGCGCGGCAACGGGCCGGAGAGGAGCGGTACGCCGCGGAGGCGCTCTCCGCCGCCGGCGTGCCGATCCTGGCCACGGTCACCGGACAGGCCCATTTCGAGGGCGCCGACGCGCTCTGGATAGCCGACGACACCGTCCTGCTCGGCCTGGGTTTCCGGACCGACGACGGCGGCGCCCGGGTGGTCGGCCGGGTGCTGGGCGAGCAGGGCGTTCGAACGGTGTCGGCCCCGCTCGGACGGGGCGCGCAGCACCTGCTCGGGGTGGTCGTGCCGCTCGACGACCGGCTGGCGGCGGTGCGGTCCGCCGCAGCCGGCCCGGAACTGCGGGCCCTGCTCGACCGGTACGGCTACCGGCTGATCGAGCTGACCGACGACGCCGACATGCTCGACGCCCGCGGCATGAACCTCGTGACGCTGGCGCCCGGCCACGTGTTGATGCCGAGCGGCGCCCCGGGGATCCGGGCCCGACTGGTCGCGGCCGGCGTGCGGGTCGACGAGGTCGATGTGGGCGAATATCTGAACGCGGACGGCGGGCTGGGTTGCCTGACCGGGATCGTGCGACGTCGATGCTAGGCGAACCAGGGGGCACCATGGCACACGCGGGCGAGTACGACCACGTCGTCTTCGTATCCATCGACACCATGCGCAGCGACGTGATGGGCGCCAACCCGATGCCGCTGTGGCCGCTGCGGTATCCCGGCCTGCGCGCCCCGCGTACCCCGGTCCTCGACGACCTGGCCGGACAGGGCGCCTACTTCCCGAACATGATCACGGCGGCGCCCTACACGGCCGCCGCGCACGGGTCGATCCTCACCGGGCAGTTCCCGATCCGGCACGGGCTGCACGAGTTCTACAACGGCCGCCTGCGCAGCCCCACGGTGTTCACCTACGGTCGCCGGGTCGGGCGCCGCACGGTGATGAACGTGGACTTCCCCATCATCCTCGGCCCGCAGCTCGGCTACACCCAGGACATCGACACCTACCTGACCGAGCGCGACGACGACTTCGTGGACGCGGTGGTCTCCGCCGAGTCCACGGTGGCGCTGGCCCACTTCGGCGGGGTGCACCTGCCGTACGGCTTCCACAACCTGCGGTTCGGCGGTGACGCCTACCGGCGCAAGGTGGCCGAGCTGGAGGAGATGCTGCCGGCGGACGTGCCGCCGCTCACGGATCAGCTGGTGGAGAGCTTCCGGGACGCGGAGGACACCGACCTGCTGCTGCGCTACAAGCGGGCGGTCAACCACTTCTACGCCGAGGGCTCCTACGATCTGCTGTTCCAGCTCTACCTGGACGGGGTGGAGCACTTCCTGGCCAGCCGGTTCGAGCCGTTCCTGGAGAAGCTGACCGAGCGGGTGGCGCGTACCGGCAAGCGCATGCTGCTGGTGCTCTTCGCCGACCATGGGCACGAGTTCGACGCCCACTCGTACGGCCACTTCAACTCCATGAACGAGGGGGTCCTGCGGGTCCCCCTGATGGTCGTGGGTCCGGACGTCGCCCCCGGCACCTTCGTCAACCGGATCCGCACCGTGGACATCGCGCCCACGGTGATGGAGCTGGCCGGGATCCCGGTCCCGAGCACCGGCGTCTTCGACGGAGCGTCCCTGGCCGCGACCGTCCGGGGCAAGGAGCCGGCGCCCGAGGACCGGCCGGCCCTGGCCGAGGCGTACACGTCGGACACCCGCGAGTTCGTCGCCTACCAGCAGCGGCAGCTGCGCGGCGAGCCCCCCGGCCCGCTCAAGCACGTCCTGGTCGGTCAGGCCGCCTATCTGGACCAGCGGAAGCTGACCCGGGTCACGCGCCGCTACCAGCCGGGCTTCGCCGGGATCGACGAGGTGGACATCAGTCGGGTGGAACGGTTCGACGACCGGCGGGTGCCGCACGAGGACCCGGCAGCCGACCCGACCGACCTGCGCCAGCTGCTGGAGGACTACCGGGCGGCGTTGCAGCCACCGGTTCCGGTCTCCGCCGACGACACGGTTCGGCAGCAGCTGCGGGCCCTCGGCTACACGGTTTGACGCCCCCTCGACGAGCCAAGGAGCGCCTGATGCAGCAGCCCAACATCATTTTCATCTCCCTCGACACGGTCCGGGCCGACGTCGCCTACTCCGGCAAGATGCCGGGAATCGAGCGGCTGCGTCGACAGGGCACGACGTTCCTGCAGGCGGTCTCGTCGTGTCCGTTGACGCCGGTCAGCCACGCCACCGTCTTCACCGGACTCCAGCCGCCCAACCACGGCATCCGACACCTGTTCCGGGAGCAGTTGCGGGCCGACGTGCCGACCCTGGCGGCACTGCTGAAGTCCGCCGGCTACGCCACCGGCGCCGTCGTGTCGTGCCCCGGTCTGAACACGTGGTACGGCATCAACCGCGGCTTCGACTTCTACGACGACGAGATCCCCAAGCTGCCGGACGGGCGCGACCCGCTGTCGGTCGGCGACGTCAAGCTGCGCGGTCTGGCCCTCAAGCGGGCCCCGCTGGTGGTCGACCGGGCGACCGAGTGGTTGTCCCGCCAGGAGTCCCCGTTCTTCCTCTTCGCGCACTTCTTCGACGCGCACTGGCCGTACGAGCCGCCGGAGGACGTGAACCCGGACGTCGCCAACCCGTACGAGGGCGAGGTCGCCTACTCCGACCACTACCTTCAGCTCCTGCTGTCCCGGATCGAGCAGATGGGCCACGACCTGTCCTCCACCATCGTGGTCTGCTTCTCCGACCACGGCGAGGATCTCGGCGGCTGGTACCCCAACGACCACGCGGGCGACCGTGGCCACCCCGAGGAGGAGGGCCATGGCTGTCTGCTCTTCGACGCCACCCAGCACGTCCCGCTGATCATTGCCGCGCCGGGCGTGACCGGTGGCGGCGAGGTGCACAGCCAGGTCCGGCTCGTCGACATCATGCCGACCGTCCTGGAGATGCTGGGCCTGTCCGCACCGCCCTCCGACGGCAGCTCGCTCGTGGAGTTCTTCAAGGGCGACACCGGAGTGTCCCGCCCGGCCTACTCGGAGACCTTCTTCCCGGAGGAGAAGCGGGCGGCCAGCGGGTACTCCCACCTGCAGCCCCTCGGCTCGGTCCGCCTGGACGAGCCCGGCCGGCAGCGGCAGAAGATCATCTGGGCGCAGGGTGGCTCGGACGTCGAGGTGTTCGACCTGGTGGCCGACCCCGAGGAGATGAACGGCCTGTCGATGACCGGCGCGCCGACGGTCACGGCGACGCCCATCAGCCCAGCGGACGGAGCTTGATGCGGACCGCGCAGGCGCAGGGCGTCCGGTTCGTCACCGAGCAGGAATGGTTCACGGCCGCCGAAGGGTGGCAGCCCTCCGACCCGTTCCCGCTGGTCGAGGGGCCGGCCCTACGACGGTACGAGGAACTGCTGGCTCCCGCGCCGCTGCCGCCGGTGCAGAGGCTGGCCTGGCCCGGTGTCGTGGTGTCGTGCGGCTCGCGGCGGTCGGAGGTCGTCGGCGGGCTGTTGGCCGAGGCCACCGGCCGGGATCGACTGCACGTGGCCCCGGAGGAGATGCCGGCGGCGCTCGCGCGGCTGGGTGACTCGTACGTCGCGCTCGTCGGTCTGCTCACCGACCTCGACGCGATCGGCGACTGGCCCGCCTCGTGGCACGCCCGCGTCGGGGTGGTCACCGCCCGCGACCTCCCCGCCCTGGTGGCGCTCGTCTATCGCACCCTGACCGTGGCGGCCGCGGCGGGGCCCGGCGTCGGCAGGCTCGTCCATCCGGTCATGCCGGGGGCGAGCCGCGCGGACGTGACGAGCATCGACGAGATCGACGCCCTGACCACCCGCGGCCACGGGTTGCTGGTGCTCAACAGTCACGGCCGGGAGTGCTGCGTACACCTGCCCGACGGTGTGGTGTGCGGCCGCTCGGACGCGCCGTCGGACGCCGCGCCGCCCGACGGTGCCGCGCCGCCCGGGGTACGTACGCCGTCCTGCCTCCGCGGGGGCGGGTGTTTCCGGCCCGAGTTGAGCCCTTCGCAGCGGGTGCCGGCCAGCTCCCTGCGGGGCACCGTCGTCCTCGCGCACGCCTGCGACGCGATCGCCTTCGGGGTCAACGCGCTGCCGCACCGGGTCAGCGTGACGCTGGGGCTGCTGGAGGGGAACGCGGTCGCGGTGCTCGGCGCGGTCGGTCGCCACGAGCCCGACCCGGGTACGTCGGAGCGGATGCTGTCGGGGATCGCCCGTGGTCTGCGCCCCGGTGACGTGCTGCGCGAGCTGAACGCGATGGCCGCCGGCGGCACCGGAGAGCTGACCCGCTTCGGGCTGCTCGGCGACCCGTCGCTCGCGCTGCCCGCGACCCTGGTCGCGGCCGCCGCCCAGGACCTCACCGCCACCGCCCCCGCCACCAGCGGCGGGGGCGGGGGCCAACCCGACGGGTCGGCGGCCGCGGCGGACCTCCTGACCCTGGGCGAGCACGTGATTCCGGCGATCGAGTCGCTGCCCTGGTTCGACGTGCCGATTCCGGAGCCGGCGCTGGCCGCGCTCGCCCACCGGGTACGTCACCTGTGGGCCGGGCTGCAGGGCGGAGTGCCCTCCACCTCCCTGGCCACCGCGGTCGCCGCGTGTCACGAGGAGCTGGCGAGCCTGCAGGCCCGGATCGTCGACGACTTCCTGGACACCGTGCACACCACCTGGTGGCAGTTCGGCGAATCGGCGGTCGCCGGCCTGCGGCAGACCGCCGCGCTTCCCGCGCCCTGCCCACACTGCGGACGTCGGTCCGCCGAGGAACTCCAGTTCCGGCACGGGCTGCGGGCTTCGGCGACCCTGGGGGTGCACTTCTGCCTGCGGTGCGGGCCGACCCGGTGGCGCACCGGTGAGGTGCCGGGGCTCCACCAGGCGACCCGCGCCGACCTTCTCGCCCACGACGGCAGGGCCATGGCTCTGCCGCTGACGCTGCGCAACGACCGCCCCCAGCCGGTCTCGGTGGCTGTGGGTTTCGCCTTCGCGAACGGCTCGTACCACCGGCTGCCGGCCCCGCAGTCCTGGACGGTGCGGCTCGGACCGGGCGAGACGCGGGTGGTGACGGCGGACGGCCGGATGGGCACCCCCCGCGCGTACGACATGTTCGAGGGGGTCTTCGTCACCTGCGTCGACGGGCTCGTGACGGTGCTGCCGACCTGGGTCACGGTCGCCGTCGAGCCGAGTGGCACCCCCATCAGCCAGGCCACGGAAAACAGTCAGGACAGTCATGTACGCGATTGAGGCAGACAACCTGCACCGCACGTACCGGACCAGCTCCGGTTGGATCCGCCGAACCCGCAGGACCATCACCGCCGTCGACGGCGTCAGCTTCCAGGTGCCCCCCGGGGAGCTGTTCGGCCTGCTCGGGCCCAACGGCGCCGGCAAGACCACGACCATCAAGATCCTGAACACCTTGCTGCTGCCGACCGGCGGCACGGCCCGCATCCACGGCCTGGACGTCACCCGGCACACCGCGGAGGTGCGTCGCCGCATCGGTTACGTGTTCGGCGGCGACCGCGGACTCTACGACCGCCTGTCGGCGCTGGACAACCTGCGCTACTTCGCCGAACTCTACGAGGTCGACCCGCGCGTCCAACGCCGTCGCATCGAGGAGCTGCTGGAACTGGTCGGCCTGACCGGACGCCAGAAGGAGCGGGTCGAGGGCTACTCGCGTGGCATGAAGCAGCGCCTGCACATCGCGCGCGGCCTGCTGCACGATCCTGACGTGATCTTCCTCGACGAGCCGACCCTCGGTGTCGACCCGGTCGCCGCCCGCGACCTGCGCGCGATGATCGCAGAGTTGGTCCGCAGCGGCCGGACGGTGTTGCTGACCACCCACTACATGTTCGAGGCCGAGGAGTTGTGCGACCGGATCGGCGTGATCACGTCGGGCCGGATGCGGGCCCTCGGCACCCCGGGGGAGCTCAAACGCCACGCCCAGGACCGGGTGGTGGTGGAGGCCGAGGTCTACGGCGTCGACGAGGAACAGTTGGACGCCCTGCGCGCCGAGCGAGGTGTCCGTGGGGTCACCGTGGACCAGCGCGGCATGCTGCAGGTGATCGTCGTCCAGTGCGACATCGACGGTGACGCCGAGCCCGAGCGTTTCCGTTCGTTCGTGCGACAGTCCCTCGCGCACCTGAAGCTGGGACGGGTGGAGGTGCGCGAGCCGACCCTGGAGGACGCCTACGTGGGCATCGTGACCGGCCAGGAGGCCGCCGCCCCCGAGACGACGGCGGTCCTGTCGTGAACGCTCGGCGCTCGTTGCCACGTCGTCTGCCCCGGCTGCTCGCGGTCGGCCTGCGTACGCACATCGTCTACCTGTCGCGTTCTCCGCTGGAGATCCTTGTCGCACTGATCGAGCCGCTGATCTTCGCGACCATCGCGGTCTACCTGTTCCGCGCCGGCGACCGCCCCGGTGAACTGCTGTCGGCGGCGGTCGGCGCCGGGCTGATGGGTATCTGGGCCTCCGTGCTCTTCGGCTCGGGGGCCGCGATCCAGAACCAGCGCTGGATGGGGGTGCTGGAGCCGCTGGCCGCCGCCCCCGTCCCCCTCGTGCTGGTCTTCCTGCCGATCACCCTCGCGTCGGCCGCGGTCGGCGCGTACGCGCTGCTGGCCACCCTGATCTGGGGGGTGCTGCTGTTCGGCGTGCCGCTGGACTTCGCCGACCCGCTGGCCTTCGTGGCCGCGGTCCCGGCGACGGTCCTGTCGCTCGGGATGGTCGGCCTGCTGCTGGCGGCGTCGTTCGTCCTGCTGCCCAACGCGAACGCCCTGGCCAACTCGCTGAGCTACCCGGTGTGGATGATGTCCGGCATGCTCGTCCCGGTCGACGTGCTGCCCGCCTGGTCGGCGCCCCTCTCGGCGGCGCTGCCGTCGAAGTGGGGAGCGGACGCGCTGCGGGCCGCGGTCACCGGCGGCGACGCGTGGCCACCGATCCTGATCTGCCTCGCCGTCGGGCTCTGTTACCTGGTCCTGGGTGCGCTGATGATGACCTGGGTGGAACGCCGGGCGCGGGACACCGCGACCCTGGCGCTGGCCTGAGCGGGGGAGGAGTCGACATGAACGGTTTCGCAAGCACCGCCCGGCTGGTGGTCGTCGGCGGCATGACCTCGTACCGGGCGCTGTTCAACTGGACGACCCCGTCGATGTACATCGGCACCCTCTTCGCGAGCCCGCTGTTCCAACTGCTCTTCTTCGTCTACGTGGGGCGCGGCCTGGGTGTGGCCGGTGACGAGTTCCTCATCGTCGGCAACGCGGTGCTGTCGTGCAGCGTCGCGGGCATCTTCGGCGGCACGATGGCGATCGCGAACGAACGCCGTTACGGCACGCTGGGCACGGTGCTGCTGAGCCCGCGCAGCCGCGCCGCGATCTTCCTCGGCCGGGGACTGCCGTACGTGCTGAACGGCGCCCTGGTCTCCGTGACGATGCTGGGCGCGGCGGCTCTGCTGCTGGGCTGGCGCACGCCCGTCGACCGGCTGCCGGCGCTCGTCCTGACCACGCTGGTGGGGGCGATCGCGTGCACCGCGTTCGGCCTGACCCTGGGGTCGGTCGGGCTGCGGCTGCGCGACATCTGGCTGGTCACCAACATCACCTCGGCGCTCATGCTGCTGCTCACCGGTGTCATCGTCCCGTCCGGCGAGCTGCCCGCCCTGCTGCGGGGGATCGGTTCGGTGCTGCCGTTGACCCACTCGGTCGCCGCAGCCCGGCACATCACCGACGGCGACGGCTTCGGCGCGGCCGGTCCCGACCTGCTGATCGAGGTCGGCATCGCGGTGGCGTACACCCTGATCGCCGTCGTCCTGCTCCGCGTCTTCGAGACGGAGGCCCGCCGGCGGGCCGTTCTGGACGCGATGTGAGCGGCTCCGCACCGGGTCGTCGCGGTTGGCGCTCCCTGAGTGAGGCGCTTCTCGTCACCGCGGGCGCCGGTTACCTGGGCGCCCAGCTCTGGCACACCTGGAAGGACCGGAACCGCTGGCCGTTGTGCTCCTACAACATGTTCAACCGGACCCTGCCCAGCCGGTTCCCGCAGCCGCGGGTGACGCTGCACGACCCGGCGGGATCGCAGGAGCTGCTGCCCGTGTACGGCCTCCTTCCGCTGGAGTTCTTCCGGGTCGTGTCGATCATGGCCGAGGTGTTCCTGGTCAACGGGGACGAGGAGATCAAGCGCCGGTTCGCCGAACGGGTCCTCCGCCGGCTCAACACCCGCCCGTGGCCGGCGTTCGACGAGGTCCACGCCAGCCATCGGCCGCTCGGCCCGGCGGGGTTCCACGGCCTCGACCTGTATGCCGTGACCCTCGACCTGGACGACTACGACCCGCGTACGGACCGGCCGTTGCACCAGCCCGAACTGCTGTTCTCATACCGGAGGCCAGATGTTCCGCAGGCTTGACCAGTTCCTCTTCCACCAGCCGGATCCGCGGCGGCAGGCGGCCGCGATCCGGATGAACCTGGTGGCGGTGATCAGCCTGACCGTGGCGAAGCTCCCGCCCGGCGACTTCTTCGAGGAGCATCGCGACACGGTCGCCGCGCTGGCCGGTGACGAGCAGCGGCGGATGCTGACCGCGAAGGAGTACGAGACGCTCCGGGCGACCACGGTCGCCTCCCTGGCGGCCTGGGGCGCGACCGGCCGCCGGGCCGCCGGCTTGACCGCTGCCGCCCAGTTCGCCCGGCTCAGCCAGCACGTGACGACGTTGCACCCCAAGCTGTGGAGCTACAACTCCCACCTCAACGTGTTCCTCGCGGTCCTGGGCGCGCTGGACACGTCGAGCGACCTTGCCCTCGGCCGACGCGCGGGCCGGCCCTCCGACCCCCGGCTGCAGTCGTTGGCCATCGCGTTCATGCAGCTCTACGTCGGCATGCTCTACTTCCAGTCGGCGGTGTCCAAGCTGAAGTACGGCGGTGTGTCCTGGCTGAGTACGGGTCGCACGCTGCGCGCGGCGACGGCGCTGACCGGCACCGGGCTGGGACACCGGTTGTACGAACGCAAGGAGCTGTTCCGGTACATCAGCATCGCGACGGTGGCACTGGAGGTGCTGTTCCTGCCGCTGCTGCTGGTCGGCAAGCCGGACCGTCGCCTGGTGGCGCTGGCCGCCGCCGGGTTCCACATCGGCGCCGCCGCGACCACCAAGATCCCCTTCTGGCACCTCTGGACGCTGTACCCGACGTTGTTCTGGCTGCCCGAGCGCCGGGAGCGAGGGCGTCGGGCGGCCTGAGCGCCGTCGGCGGTCCAGGCCAGCTCGCTACATCCCCCCGACACGGCAGGCCAGGGTTCGTGACGTCCCGGCGAGCGCCGCGACGAAGAGCTGTCCCGGGCCGTGCGAGTACAGCTTCCACCCGACCAGGCGTACGGTGAGCTGACGCCCGCGTACCGGCCGTGCGGGACCGAAGGATCCAAGGGTGGGCGATGTGGCCGAGATCCGGTTGTCCGACGTGTTCGTGGAGATGGCGGACACTCTCGTCGACGACTTCGACGTGATCGAGTTTCTGCACGTGCTCGCCGAACGATGCGTTCAGCTGCTGGGAGTTTCGACGGCCGGGCTGCTGGTGACCGACCAGCGGGACAACCTTCAGGTGATGGCGGCGTCCTCCGAGCGCACCCGCCTCCTGGAGCTGCTTCAGCTGCAGACCGACGAGGGCCCGTGCGTGGACTGCTTCCGCACCGGCCGACCCGTGTCGGTCGTCGATCTGCGGACCGCCGCCCACCGATGGCCGCGCTTCACGGCAGCCGCCGCCGAAGCCGGTCTCGTCGCCGTGCACGCCCTGCCCATGCGCCTGCGTTCCACGGTCATCGGTGCGCTCAATCTCTTCGACGTCCGCCCGGGCGCGCTCGACGAAGGCAAGGCTCGGATCGGGCAGGCACTGGCGGACGTGGCCACCATCGGGCTGCTCCAGCAACGCGCCATCCGCCACGGCGACACCCTCACCGAGCAACTCCAGGCCGCACTCCACAGCCGGGTTCTGATCGAGCAGGCCAAGGGTGTCCTCGCCGAACGCCACCAGACGGACGTCGATGAGGCCTTCACGCTGCTCCGCAACGGGGCCCGTCGTCGTAACCGGCGGCTGTCCGATCTGGCACGGGCGATCGTCGACGGCTCCGAGAAGCTCGAGCCGGAACCGGTGACGACGTCACCTCATGCCGGCGGCCTGGTCGAGGCGCCTCATCGAGCGTAGGGTGGGGGTGTTGCCCTGGACCCCGGCGACCCCGGTTCGCGTACGTCGCGCACCACCGTCGAAATGAGGTCCCGATGGCCAGGTCAACTTCTTCCGCCCGTACCGTCGATGCGCAGTCCGGCCCCGACGTCGACGGCCGGGCCCGCCCGGAACCGGGTGGCCGCACCGGACGTCCGCTGGCGGCGGTTGCGGGGTACGCCGTGCTGCTGCTCCTGCTTCTGATCTTCATCCTCATGAACGGGCAGCGCGCGGAGGTGCACTTCTTCGGTGCGCAGGGTCGCCTGCCGATGGGAGTCGCGCTGCTGCTCGCCGTGGTGTTCGGTGTGCTGCTGGTGACCACGTACGCAGCTGTACGAAGGATCGTCCGACCGCGCCGCTCCCACCGCCTCGGGAGCACCGAACCGGGCGCGGGCACACCGGAAGGACGGCACTGATGCTCCGCTCCGCCGAGGAGCGGATGACGTGGATCTGTACCGGTGAGCCCCCGACGGCACGCCTGCGGCTGGCCGACGCGCCGGCCCGCCGGACGACTGTCGACGGAGACTGGTGGCCGACCTCACGCGATCCGGTCGTCGAACTGTCCAGCCTGGTCAAGGCGCTGACCGCCCGGCGGTACGGCCAGGTCGAGCGGATCATGCTCCAGCCGGCGGCCTGGGACAGCCACCCGACCCGGATCGGCGTCGACGGTGCCGTGGTGCGAGTGGGTTGGTTCGCGACCCTCAGCGCTGAGCTGGTGATCGCCACGGGTCCGCGTGATCTGCGGGTAGACCTGTCCGTGACCGCACCGGGAACCACGCGCGCCGTGGTCCCGGCGGCCGTGCCCCAGGCTGCCCGCCCGGGCGGTGCCCAGGCCGCGGACGGCCTGCTCGTCGCCGCCCGGCCCGCGAAGCGTCGCCGGTCCGGTGACGATGCGGCCGTCTGGGAGGCCGAAGGCGGGCATGGGCTGCTCGACAACCGGCGCGTCGATCCGGCCGACGCGCCGTCCCCGTGAGGGTCGCCCCGCTCGGGCCGGACGCCTGGCGGACTCCTGCCCACCACTACGGTCCGTGGGAACAGGTGACCGGACCGCGGCGCGAGACGCACGCTACGTGGCGGGTCGTCGCAAGGCGTCCATGACGAGGTCGAGCAGGTGGCTGCTGCGGGTCTCGAAGTTCTCGTCCGGGCTGATGCGCCAGAGGAAGCCGACCAGCAGCAGGAGGTCGTCGGCGGTCACGTCTTCGCGGACCTCGCCGGCCTGCTGACAGGCGTGCAGCAACGTGCCCATGGCGTCGACGACCGGGTCGTACCCCTCGGTGGCGAGCTGTTCTCGGGTGGAGCTGTTCAGGGCGCCGGCCAGGCCGTGCTTGATCCTGCCGTAGCTGCCCAGTTCGTCCAGCCATCGCCGTAGCGCCGCGAGCGGAGGGTGTCGGGCGGCCAGCCGGGGTGCGGCGTCGATGAGGCCCTGGACGTCGCGACGGTGTACTGCCAGGACGAGCGCCTCGCGGTGGGGAAAGTTGCGGTACAGGGTGCCCTGACCGATGCCGGCGAGCTTGGCTATCGACTGCATCGAGGCGTCGGGGTCCTGCTCCAGGGCGGTGCGCGCGGTGTCGAGGATTCGGGTCCGGTTGCGCTCGGCATCGGTCCGCCGTCTCGGTCCCCGCTGCGCGCCGGTCTTCGACTGGTCGTCGGTGCCGCGATCCATGTCACTCCTGTTCGCTGGCGAAGTGGACATGTGTCCGCTAACGTGAGAGGCCATGCGGACACCTGTCCGCTTCGGTTTCCATCCTAGCCACAGGCCGTCGCCCCAGGAGTGATGGGGCTGCGGAAGTGCACCCGATCCGAGCCGCCGTGAGAGAAGACGCGACGTCCTCCGTGCGGCCCGGTACAGCAACCCGAGGAGAACAACGCCATGACAGGCACAGACAGGACCGGTGCCCGGCACAAGGTCATCGCCATCACCGGCGCCAGCAGCGGAATCGGCCGGGCCGCCGCGCTGGCCCTGGCCGCCCGCGGGGCGACGGTCGTCCTCGGCGCCCGGCGGAGCGACCGCGTCGAGCGGCTCGCCGGCGAGATCCGTGAACGCGGCGGCCGCGCCGTGGCACTGGCGACCGACGTACGGCGGCGCGACGACCTCATCCGCCTGGTGGACACGGCGGTCACCGAATTCGGCCAGCTGGACGTTCTGGTCAACAACGCCGGCATCGGCCCGATCTCCCCGCTGGACGACCTGCGCGTCGACGAGTGGGACGACATGATCGACGTCAACCTGCGCGGTGTCCTGCACGGCATCGCCGCCGCGCTGCCGGTCTTCCGCCGCCAGGGGTTCGGACACCTGGTGACGGTGGCGTCCACCGCCGCGTACCGCACCGTGCCCGGGCAGGCCGTGTACGCCGCGACGAAGACGGCCGTGCGTACGGTCTGCGAAGGGCTGCGGCAGGAGGTCGGGGACACGATCCGCGTCACCGTCGTCTCCCCGGGCTTCGTGCACACCGACTTCGTCAACGCGGTCGCCGACCCCGACGCCCGCGCCACGCTGCTGGCCAGCCGCGACGCCATGGCGCTGGATCCCGCAGCGATCGCGGACGCCATCGCGTACGCGGTCACCCAGCCGGACCAGATCGACGTCAACGAGATCGTGGTACGGCCCACCGCCCAGCGGTGACGGCAAGCGGGTTGACGAGGCGGTGGGATGTCGAGGGTCGACGTCCCGCCGCCCGAAGGTGACGTCCCGAGATCGGTCGTCGGTTTCCTAACCCGACGCTCCGCCGGTGTGCGCAGGCCGATGACCGGCGGTTTTGTTTTCCGCCCTTGCGTGCCTGTCGCTCTGCGGCCGTGCCGTGATCGCTTGCCGAAGATCAGCTGGCGGAGCCGTCAGGTCGAGCGGTCTCCTCCTCGTCGAGCAATTCACGACGCCATTCGGCGAATCGGCTAAGGAGATCGTCCAGCGCTCGATCGGTGACGCCGTACTGGGCGAAGTCGTCAGGATCGAGCAGGGCGGCTGGTCTGGGAGCGGCGAAGACGCGTCAGTGCGCGAAGACACCGATGTTTCCCTCGATCCAGATGGGTCGGGCTACCAGTCGGCTGATTCGCCATCGCTCGCCTGCGCGGCGCAGCTCGAACTCGTACGTGCCGCCGTTGTGCCACAGCCGTCCGCCCGGCACGTTGTCGCGTCGTAGCCAAGCCAGCACGTTCGCGGTTGCGGTTGCGGTATCGCCCGTCACGTCGGCGATCACCCCGGTGACCACGTGCTGTGTGCCATCCAAGACGCCAAGCTCCCGTCGCCACCGATCTACCTGCTCGGCGCCGGAGAGAGTCTCTGCGTCGCCGCCGCTCATCGCGGTGTAGTCGACGACCACGGTATCGGCGAACGTCGCCACCAGAGCGTCCCAGTCTCGGCGGTCCACGAACCAGGCGTACTCGGTGATCACCCGCTGGATGGCGAACTGGTCAATGAGATCCTCTGGATGCATGTCATAACTCCTCTTCGTGGTGGCGGGGGATGAAGGCGGCCAGTGGTGCCCGTCGTCGACCATGCCCAGAGCCAGGGATTCGCGTCGACGATGGTCGCAGCTGATGAACGAGGCTGGTTGCCAGGCCGACCCGGCCCGGACAGCAGTCTGGCGAGGTTGTGGTGATGGGGCGCCTCCACTCGAGGCGCCCCATCACCACTGGCCTAGTTGGCGTCGAAGGCCGCGTACAGGCTGGTGTCGCCCGTCGCGTCGAGCGCCTCGGCCGCGACCAGCGGGTTCCAGAAGTCGACGTAGCGGCTGATCCTTCCGTCCACCGTCTCCACGACGGAGATGTAGGTCTGGTTGTACGGCTTGCCGGTGCTCAACGCCTGGCCCACGGACTTGAACTCTGCGATGACCAGGGTGGGGTCGACGGTCTCGTGGAAGCGCAGGTCGATGAACTCCACCTTGAAGTGCTCGGGGAAGTTCCGCATGTAGTCGAAGAGGGCCTGCTTGCCTTCGACCTTCTTCGGGAAGTCGGCCGGGCCGTACGGGAACTCCAGGACTCCGTCCTCGGTGAACAGATCCACCCACTCCTCGATCCGCCCGGACGACAGGTACTCCAGGTGGTTCTTGAAGGCTTGCTGGGCGGTTTCGCGAATGTTCACGGCATTTGTCCTTTCTTGGTGCGTGCGATGGGTGTTGAAGGGGCTCGGGTTGGCGGGCCGGCCACTTAACGCGAACATCTTCGCGTCAACGGTAGCCCATGCGGCGCTAAACGCAAAGCTCTCCGCGTTAAGATTGCCCCGTGAGTGACCAACGCCAGTCCCGCCCCGGTGGACGCACCGCGCGAGTCCGCGCCGACGTCCTACGCGCAGTCGACGACCTGACCACCGAACAACCGCTGGCCCAACTGACCCTGGCCCAGGTGGCGGAGCGGTCGGGAGTGCACCTGGGTACCCTCTACCGGCGCTGGGGCTCCCTCGACGGCCTGCTGCTCGACGCGGTCGCCGAACGCCTTACCGTCCGCTCGCCCGTACGCGACACCGGCAACCTCCACGCCGACCTGGAGGACTACGCCCACCACGTCGCCGAAGACCTCTCCGGCCCCGACGGAAAGCTCCTGCTGCGCACACTGGTCGCCGTCCGTCTCGGCACCCAGGCGCAACTACCACCCGCCCTCACCCGACGCTACGACGAGATGCAGGCACTACTCGATCGGGCCCGCGCACGTGGCGAGAATCCGCCCACACTCCAACAGATCGTCGACGTCGTCGTGGCACCGCTGTACACAGCCCTACTGTTCGGGACCACACCAACCAACCCAGCCACCCTCGTCGACCGGCTGCTGAAGCTTCACCCCGACCAATGACCAGGCCGGCATCGACGTGAACGACCGTGCCCCCACGGGGCCACCGGCAAGCCATGTTCGCCCTCGCCCGACCGACGCCGGCAGTCCGCGCCGCAGCCTGAACTAGCAGGCTTCCCGCCGACGCGACCCCATCGTGCCGGCCACTCCGCCCTGCCCGCCAAGATCAACCGGAGTCGCATGGAGACCTGGGGTGTGGTCCTGGGCTGGGCGAACACTGGTCCGGGGAACGGGGGCCACTCCCTGCCACCCCAGGTGAACCCCCAGGTAGCTAGACTGGGCCCTCGCGCCCTCGTAGCTCAGGGGATAGAGCATCGGTTTCCTAAACCGTGTGTCGCAGGTTCGAATCCTGCCGGGGGCACCAGATCACGGCTTCGATCAACGCTCATTGACGGCCGTGCAGGGCTCACGCGTCCGGTGCCCCCGATCGCCCCCGCCACCTTCGTCCTGTTCGGTGTTGAGCGACCTCTGTCTGAAGGGTCGCCACGGCGATGATTTTCGTTCTGGTAACCGGTCTGTAGTTCCGTGCCCCCGATCTCCCGGCTCTCCGGGGGACCGTCATGACCGCTACGTACAGGAGGCAAGCGTGAAGCTTCTTCTCACCTCCGCGGGCGTCCAGAACCCGAGCATCCGCGATGCGCTGGTCGACCTGTTGGGCAAGCCGATCGCCGACTCCAGCGCCCTCTGCATCCCCACCGCGTGCCATCCCATGGGCGGGCCGGCATCGGCCTGGCGCTTCATCGCCGGTCAGTCGCCGCTACCCATGTGTGACCTGGGCTGGAAGTCGCTGGGCGTCCTCGAGCTGACGGCGCTGCCCAGCATCGGTGAGCAGCGGTGGATCCCGTGGGTCCGGGAGGCCGACGTCCTGCTGGTGGCCGGCGGCGACGCGACGTACCTGTGCCACTGGATGCGGCAGTCCGGGCTGGCGGATCTCCTGCCGTCGCTGCGGGACACCGTCTGGGTGGGGTTGAGTGCCGGGAGCATGGTGCTGACCCCACGGATCGGCGCGGACTTCGTCGGGTGGCAGTCCGCGCCCGACGACCGCACGCTGGGGCTCGTCGACTTCTCGATCTTCCCGCACCTCGGTCTCGAGCCGGACAACACCATGGCCGGCGCCGAGAGATGGGCGGCCGAGATCGCGGGTCCGGCGTACGCGATCGACGACCAGACGGCCATCAAGGTGGCCGACGGCACCGTCGAGGTGGTCTCCGAGGGGCACTGGAAGCTGCTCTCCGTGTAGCCGCAGCCACCAGTGGTCGGCGCACCGATGACGAGCGACGGCACGCCGGCGACGACATCGACGTCGCGCCTGCCGACGCGGACGAGGCAGAGGAGTACGGCTGTCCGATCGCGGCGGCATGGGCGCCGTCGCCCTGCTACCGTCGCGGGCCATGAGCCAGAGCGGATCCCAGGCGGCAGCCTTCTTTCGTGAGGTCGCGCATCATCACGTCGTCTGGTTCGTCCGCGACGACGCCGGCAGCCCCGCGCCGATGACCTCCAACGGCAAGCGGGCCGCTCCGTACTGGTCGACGCTCGCTCGCGCCCAACGGGCGGCCGAGACCTGGGGACACGGGCTGCGGGCCGAATCGATGTCGCTGGAGCACTGGCGGGGCGAGGAGTTGCCGGGACTGGCTCGCGACGGCTTCCTCGTCGGCATCAACTGGACCGGAGCGCGACTTGTCGGGTGGGAGTTCACCGTCGACGAGGTCCGCAACCGGCTCGCCGTCGCCCTGG
Organism: Micromonospora maritima; assembly: GCF_902825405.1. Classification (GTDB taxonomy): domain Bacteria; phylum Actinomycetota; class Actinomycetes; order Mycobacteriales; family Micromonosporaceae; genus Micromonospora; species Micromonospora maritima. Next base: position 43,394 of record NZ_CADEAU010000002.1, read on the forward strand.
GTGAACCACTCGACGGCGACGAGGGAACGGCAGCCGTCCGCTGACAGTCGGCACCGATGCCGACCGAGTCGCTCAACCGACCTTGGAGACGATCTCCACGAGGTTCCCGTCCGGGTCGCGGAGCAGCGCGTTGCGGTTGCCGTTGCCCGAGTCGTGCGGATGCCGGACCGGAGGCGCACCGGCGGCGGTCAGCCGGGCGAAGGCCTCGTCGACGTCGTGTGTCCACACGACCAGCGCCATAACGGGCCGTCCCGGCTCGGCGGTGACGCCGTGGGCGCGCCGGGCCGCCTCGACCGTGCCGAGCCCGAGGGTGAATCCGCCGAGACGGAGCTCGACGTGCTCCGGGACGCCCTCGGTGGGCGTCCGGAACGTCTCCGCGAAGCCGAGCAGGTCGCGGTAGAAGCGGATGCCGGCCTCGATGTCGGAGGTGTAGAGATTGACGAGCGCGCTCTCGAACATGCGTCCGACCCTACGCACCGGCGAGGCGTTCCAGGTGCCCCACGACAGTCTCGACCGGCGCCGACGCGTCGACCTCGGCGGTGGCGGTGGCCCGCAGCAGGGGCTCGACCTCGGCGAGGTTGCGCAGGATCTCGGCCCGTTCCTCGGCTCGCCTGCCGTACGGGTTGTCGGTGCGGCCGGCGATGCGCGTCAGCAGCACCTCGGCCGGTGCGCTGAGCAGCACCACGTGGTCGAAGCTCGGATAGAACCGGCCCTGGTTGCTCTTGCAGCCGGCGACGAACAGATGCCCGGTGCTCTGCCCGGCGAGCAGGTCGGCGATCGCGTCCTCGCGCCAGACCCAGTCGGCCGAACCGTCGGCCAGGGTCACCCACCGGCTCCAGCGGTCGGAGTCGGTGTCCACGGTGCGGTGGCCCCGGGCGGCCAGGATCCGCAGCGCGGTCGACTTGCCGGCGCCGGACATGCCGGTGACGAGAACCTTCGCCATCGGGTGAGCGTCGGTCAGCCCGGCAGCCGGTAGACCGACACGTGCGAGCGGGATCCGGCGGTGAACTCCGCACCGCGCCAGTCGGCGTGCCGGCTCTCCAGGGTGAAGCCGGCCAGCTCGCCCATCAGGTCCAGTTCGGACGGCCAGACGTAGCGGTGCGGGGTGCGGAAGACCTGCGCCTCCCGGCCCGCGCCGAAGTGGAAGTGGTGCGACACCACCCGCTGCCGCAGCACGTCGTAGGTGTCCAGGCCGATGTAGCCGTCCTCGGTGTGCCACACGGTCGCCTGCTGGCCCGGGGGGAGCTTGCGCAGCTCCGGCACCCACAGCTCGATCACGAACCGTCCGCCCGGCCCGAGGTGGCGGGCGGCGTTGCGGAAGCAGGCCACCTGCTCGGCCTGGGTGAGCAGGTTGGCGATGGTGTTGTAGACCAGGTAGACCAGGCTGAACTCGCCCGGCACGGTCGCGGTCGCCATGTCGCCGACGACCACCGGGACCGTGGCCGCGTCGACCTTCGTCCGCAGCCGGTGCAGCATGGGCACGGACAACTCGATCCCGCTGACCGGCACGCCGCGCCCGGCGAGGGGTACGGCCACCCGGCCGGTGCCGACGGCGAACTCCAGGGCGCGCCCGTCACCGGCGAGCGCGGCGAGGCGGTCGACGGTGGGCCCGAGCACGTCCGGCGCGAACATCCCGGTGCCCGGGGTGTCGTAGCGCCGGGCCGCGTCGGCGTCCCAGATCTCCTCCTGGCGCATCCACCCACCATGGTCCCGCCCCGCCCGCCTGTCGACAGGTTTACGTCGTCAGCCGGCGAGGTGCGCCCGCACGTCCTGGTGCAGGCGCGGATTGGCGATGGCGAGGATCCTGTGCCGCCGTACCTCACCGCGTCCGAGGCCACGGACGATCGCGCCGAAGTCGATCGGCTCGCCCGCCGGGTCGGTCACCGTCCCGCCCGCCCGGGCCACCAACTCGTACGCCAGCGTCTCGTAGGACGGCTGGCCGAACTCGTGGTCGACGAAGCCGTCCACCTCACCGACGGCGATCCGGGCGGCGACGATGGCGCCGTCGACCGTGGCGAGCAGCTTCGGGCCGGCGAGCAGCGTCAGTGGCGGGTTCCGGCGGCGGTTCCGCTTCAGGAGCGACACCACCAGGAACGCGTCCTCGACCTGCTGGACGCCCGAGCAGGCCGCCGCTCGCGTGTCGCCGCCCAGGCTGGAGACGTGCGCCCCGGTGTGCGGGTCGGCCCAGACGACGCGCGGGATCTGGATGTCCGCGATCGCGCCGCTGAGAAACTCTCCGTCGAGGGTGTACTCGTACACCGCCACCGCCGACTCCCGGACGCCGTGGAAGGTCAGGGTGGTGTTGCAGTACGGGTCGCAGACGACCATCCGTGGTTCGTCGCCCAGCCGCACCAGGCCGGCCTCCTCCGAGAAGACCTGGCCCTGGAAGCCTCGCCGGCGCAGCGCGTCGAAGAGGACCTGCTCGGCGACGTCGTCGACCTTGTGCGCGGTGTGCCCACCGCCCTTGTCCTGGGTGACCTCACCGAGGGAGGTGGTCGCGGCGGCGTCGGACAGTGCCGGCCGGACCGTCTCGGCGATCTCGGCGGCCAGGTCGAACGTCAGCGGTCGGTGCGCCACTTCCTCAGCCTCTCGCCTGCTCGTCGGCTTCGATGTCGGCGAAGCATGTCTCGCACACCGTACGCCTGCTCGCGCGGTGCAGCCGGCTCCGCCGGCGCCAGATCAGCCGCGTCGTGCAGACGTCGCAGTAGTGCGGCGGCAGGATCTGTTCCCGCACGGCGACGAGGATCGCCGCGCCCAGCAGGCCCAGCAGGACGCCGAACGCGTAGCAGAGGACCTGGCTCACCCGGCGCAGCTCGGTGAGGTCGGTGATGGTGAGAACCGCGAACAGCGTGGCCGGCGCGTACAGCGCGATCGACATGGCGAAGATCCAGGCGCCGGGGCTGCGGCTGTGGATGTCGGCCGACCGGTAGAAGCCGGTCGACGGCCGTACGGCCTGGAGGACGGGCGGCGCCAGGGCGAGCGCGAGGCTGACCGCGGCCATGTCGGTGTAGCCACCGAACACGAGCGCGATGGTCAGGGCGGAGGAGAACAACCCGACGCAACCGGCGAACGGCAGCATCGCCAGGTTGCGGAAGCGCGATTCGCTGTGCAGCCCGAAGAGGTAGGCGATCTCGGCCCGGCCGGACGGATAGAAACCGATCTTGCGGACCGTGCCGGGGCCCACGCCCTGGGCCAGCGAATGGTATTCGGAGGAATCCACCCGGCATCGTAGCGACAGTTCGGGTGAGTGTTCGAGATTGACGACGGTGCGGGGGGCCGATGGGGCATGGACGGCGAAGCCCAGCCGCCAGGTCTGGAGCACGCCGTCGCCGCCGACCAGGAAGAACAGGCTCGCGCTCGTGAAGGCGAGATGCAGTTTTCCCGACGCGCCCCGCAGTTCCCGGGACGGCACCTCGATGAGCAGGCGGGAGTCGGTGGTGACCTGACGCGCGCTGATGACACGGCCGCTTCCGGTGACGCTCAGGTCCGTGACGCGGGGCGGCGCCGTGCCGGTCGCCCGGAGGGCGTCCAGCGGCAGGGGCACGGCCAGTTCGACGAGACGGGTCCACGGGCTGCGGCTGCGTGCCGGCACGGGCGTGTCGATGTCGACGTGGACGGTGCCGACGTAGGTGGCCGGCGCGTCCACCACCCGGAGCCGGACCACGGCGGCGCCTCGCTCCGCGTACTCGTGCAGGAGGTCGTGCACCCGAATTCCATCGAATCGCTGCAGATTGGCGCTGAGGTCTGATGAGACAGGGGATGACACCATCGGCCTCCCTCGACCACGGAAACAGCCGGGCGGGTAGTGACGACGGTAGCGCGGGACGCAATAACGTCTTCTCGTCGAACCATTCCAAAGTGGTAGGAGAAAGGCCGTGCCTGTTCGTTCCGTCGTGTTCGCCACCGCCGAGGACCTCGCGACCCAGACGGCACTGGAGATCGCCCGTGGCTTGCGCGACGCCGCGTCGGCGGGCCGGCGCTACCTCCTGGGCTGCCCGTCCGGACGCAGCGCCACCCGTACCTTCCGCGTGCTCGCCGAGGTGGTGACGGAACGGCGCATCCCCGTCTCCGGCCTCGTCGTGGTCGCGCTGGACGCGTACGTGCAGACCGCGGCCGACCGCTTCGTGCCGGTGCCGGCGGACCGCCACCACAGTTGCGAGCGGTACGTCACGACGGAGATCGTCGGACCGCTCAACCGGGGACTGCGCCCGGCGGACCGGATCCCCGACGCGCAGGTCTGGGTCCCCGGGCCCGACCGTCCCGCCGATCTCGACGCGCGGATCCGCGCGCACGGCGGCATGGACCTGCTGATCCTGGCGTCCGGTTCGGGCGACGGCCATGTCGGCTTCAACGGGCCGGGCTCGGCTCGGCAGAGCGTGACGCGGGTGGTCCGCCTGGAGGATTCCACCCGGCGGGACAACCTCCGCACGTATCCCGCGTTCGGGTCCGTGGACGAGGTGCCCACGCACGGCGTCACGATGGGGATCGCGACCATGGCCGAGTTGGCCCACCGCGCCGTGCTGCTCCTGCCCGGCCCGGAGAAGGCGACCGCGTTCCGGCGCGTACGGCGGTGCCGCGACTACGACCCCGAGTGGCCGTCGTCGGTGGTCGCCGCGTGCGCCGACGGGGTGGTCTACGCGGACGTTTCCGCTGCCCAGGGCCACGGGAGAGCGGCGGAGCGATAGCCTGCGACCAGAAGGCTGCGTGGCGTGACGATCGGGGCTCGCGGACGCCGGAGGGTCACCGTCGGTACCCTGCTAGTCCTGGCCTGCCCGCGACGACATGAGGTATTCGTGAACGATCTTCGAGTGGTGGCGTTCGACCTCGACGACACCCTGGCGATTTCCAAGTCCCAGATCGATCGTCGGATGGCGGACCTGCTCGGCCACCTGCTCACCGAGGTGGACGTCCTGATCATCTCGGGCGGGCGGTTCGAGCAGTTCCAGTCGCAGGTGCTGACCCACCTCGACCTCACCGAGGAGCAGCGCGACCGGCTGCACCTGATGCCGACCTGCGGCACCCGCTACTACCGCTGGTCGGACGGGGACTGGCGGCAGGTCTACGCCGAGGACCTGACCGATGCCGACAAGGCCCGGGTCGTCGCGGCGCTCACCGAGTCGGCGCAGGCGCTCGGCCTGTGGGAGGCGAAGACCTGGGGCGACATCATCGAGGACCGGGGCAGCCAGATCACGTTCTCGGCGCTGGGGCAGTCCGCCCCGCCGGCGGAGAAGTACGGCTGGGACCCGGACGGTGACAAGAAGAAGCGGCTGCGGGACGCGGTCGCGGCGAAGCTGCCGGACCTGGAGGTCCGGGGCGGCGGCTCGACCTCGATCGACGTCACCCGCAAGGGCGTGGACAAGGCGTACGGCATGCGGAAGCTGCTGGAGTGCCTGGACCTGAAGATCGACAACGTGCTCTTCGTCGGTGACCGCCTCGACGTGGGTGGCAACGACTACCCGGTCAAGGCCATGGGGATCCGCAGCGTCGCCGTCACCCGCTGGGAGGAGACGGCCGACTACGTGGAGAGCCTGGTCGACGACCTCGTGAAGCAGCGGGCCGAGCGCGCCTGACCTCCGCCACCGGCGGCCGGGCGCGCTCGGCCGGTCGTCAGAGCGCGGCGCGGATCGCCTCGGCCAGGGTGGTCGGCTCGCGACCGAGCAGCTTTGCGAGGTCGTCGCCGACCTCCAGCTCGCCGCGGGCGATCCCCCGGTCGGCGTCGGCGAGCACGGCCGCGTACCCCTCGGGCAGGCCGGCGGCGACCAGCACCTCGGTGAGGCGGTCCGCGGGCAGGTCGGTGTAGCCGACCGGGACGCCGGTCTGGCGGCTGACCTCGGCGGCCAGTTCGGTGAGGGTGAACGGCGCGCCGCCCAGCTCGTACACCTGGTCGTGGTCGTCGCGGGTGAGCACCACGGCGGCGGCCTCGGCGAGGTCCGCGCGGGTGGCGGCGCTGACCCGCCCGTCACCGGCCGCGCCCGTCACGCCGTGCTCCCGGTACGCGCCGAGCTGCCCGGTGTAGTTCTCCAGGTACCAGCTGTTGCGCAGGAACACCGACGGCAGGCCCGAGTCGTGGAGGAGCTTCTCGGTGTCCCGGTGCTCGCCGGCGAGCAGCAGGCCGGAGGTGTCGGCGTGGGCGATGCTGGTGTAGACGACCAGCCCGACGCCGGCCTCCCGGGCGGCGGCCACCACGTTGGCGTGCTGCGGTCGCCGCCGGCCGACCTCGCTGCCGGAGACGAACATCAGCCTGTCGGCGCCGGCGAGGGCGGCCCGCAGCGACTCCGGGTCGTCGTAGTCGGCCCGGCGGGTGACGACCCCGTGGCCGGCCAGGTCGGCGAGCCGCCCGGTGTCGCGGCCGAGCGCGACGATCTCCCCGGCCGGTACGCCCCGGTCGAGCAGCGCGGTGACGATGAGGCGGCCGAGCTGGCCGGTGGCCCCGGTGACGACGATGGACATGGGTGTGCTCCCTGGGTGTGCGGAGGGGCTGTCGTCCGAACCAACGGGAACAGCGTCACCTCACTTCCCGTTGGAGAGTAGGCACCTTGAAGTTCGATACGCACTGAAGGAGAGTGAAGCGGTGCTGGCGGACCCGTTCAACCGAGACTGCGGCAGCCGCAAGGTCCTCGACCGGATCGGTGACCGGTGGAGCGTCCTGGTCGTGCTCAGCCTGGCCGGTGGTGACAGGCGATATGGCGAGCTGGCCGAGCGGATCGACGGAATCAGCCAGAAGATGCTCACCCAGACGCTGCGCGGCCTGGAGCGGGACGGCATCGTCACCCGGACCGTCCACGCCAGCGTCCCGCCCCGGGTGGACTACGCGCTCACCGACCTCGGCCGCAGCCTGCTCGACCTGGTGGCCGGCCTGGAGGCGTGGGCGACCACCCACCTGGCTGAGGTGGAGGCCGCCCGGGCCCGGTACGACGCCGGCCGCTAGTTCCGGAACCGGCGGGCTCTGGCGGGATCGACGGTGATGAGGTAGGAACGGCCAAGAGAGCGCTCTCCCCACCATCACCGAACAGGCAGGCAGATGCGAACACCCGATCCCTCCCGCCGCCGTTTCCTCACGCTCACCGCCTCGGCGGCCTCGCTCACCGCCCTCGGCCTCCCGGCCGGCGCCGCCGTCGCGTCCCCGCCCGCGCGGCCGACCCGCGAGCCCGACTTCGGCCCCAACGTCCACGTCTTCGACCCGAGCACGCCGGTCGCGGAGATCCAGTCCACCCTGGACCGGATCTTCACCGCCCAGGAGCACAACGAGATGGGCTTCGACCGCTACGCCGTGCTGTTCAAGCCGGGCCGATACGAGGTGGACGCCCGGCTCGGCTACTACACGACAGTGGCCGGGCTCGGCGCGCACCCGGACGACGTGGAGATCCACGGCGCGGTCCGGGTGATCGGGCAGCCCGACCCGAACTCGCCCGCCGGGATCTCCGCGCTCACCAACTTCTGGCGCTCGGCGGAGAACCTCGCCGTGACCCCGACCGACTGGTCGAACCAGTGGGCCGTCTCCCAGGCGTCACCGATGCGCCGGGTGCACATCAAGGGTGTGCTCTGGCTGGAGCCGGGCAACGGCGGCTACTCCAGTGGCGGCTACATCGCCGACTCCAAGGTGGACGGCATCACCATCAACGGCTCGCAGCAGCAGTGGCTCACCCGGGACAGCGAACTCGGCGGCGACTGGACCAACGGGGTCTGGAACCAGGTCTTCTCCGGGGTGGTCGGCGCGCCGGCGCAGGGCTTCCCCGATCCGCCGTACACCACGCTGCCGACCAGCCCGGTGACCCGGGAGAAGCCGTACCTCTTCGTCGACGGCGCGGGCCGCTGGCGCGTCGCCGTGCCGCGCCTGCGCCGGGACACCGCCGGCACCACCTGGGGCGCCGGCGGCGCGCCGGTGCCCTCGTTGCCGCTGTCCGACTTCTACCTCGCCCGGCCCACCGACTCCGCCCGGCGGATCAACACCCAGCTCGCCCGGGGCCGGCACCTGCTGCTCACCCCCGGCGTCTACCACCTGGACCGGGCGCTGCGGGTGCGCCGGCCGGGCACCGTCGTACTCGGCCTCGGCATGCCGAGCCTGGTGCCGACCGGCGGCGACGCGGCGCTGCGGATCGACGACGTCGACGGGGCCCGGATCGCCGGCGTGCTGGTGGACGCCGGGCCGGTCGAGTCGGAGGTGCTGGTCGAGGTCGGTGGGCGGCACTGTCACCTGTCGCACGCCACGAACCCGATCTCGCTCCAGGACGTGTTCTTCCGCATCGGCGGCCCGTACGCCGGACGCGCGGTGACCAGCCTGGTCGTCAACAGCCGGCACACGTTGATCGACAACATCTGGGCCTGGCGCGGCGACCACGGCCGGGCCGGCACGATCGGCTGGACCGTGAACACCGCGGCCACCGGCGTGGTGGTCAACGGCGACGACGTGACCGCGTACGGGCTCTTCGTCGAGCACTACCAGCGCTGGCAGACGATCTGGAACGGCGAACGCGGCCGGACCGTGTTCTACCAGAGCGAGCTGCCCTACGACCCGCCGAGCCAGGCGGCCTGGCGCAGCCCGACCGGCGACGGCTGGGCCTCCTACAAGGTGGCCCCGCACGTCCGGACGCACGAGGCGTGGGGGCTCGGCGTCTACTCGTACTTCAACCAGGGCGTGGACATCCGCTGCGACCGGGCGATCGAGGCGCCGCGCCGGGCCGGGGTGCGGTTCCACGACGCGATCACCGTGTTCCTCGACGGCAGCGGCGGGATCGAGCGCACGATCAACGAGGCCGGCACCCCCGTCGTCGGCTCGTACGGCACCAGCCCCGTCGTCAGCTACCCCTGACCCGTACCGGACGGCCCGGCCGGCGCGACCGGCCGGGCCGTACCGGTCAACCGGTGAGCTGGTCGACCCGGGAGAGGACCTGGTCGACCAGGCCGTACTCGCGGGCCTCCTCGGCGGTGAACCAGCGGTCCCGGTCCCAGTCGCGCTGGATCTCTTCCAGCGTGTGCCCGCTGTGTTCGGCGATCAGCTCCTGCATGGTGCGCTTCACGTGCAGCATGTTCTCGGCCTGGATGGTGATGTCGGCGGCGGTGCCGCCCATCCCGCCGGAGGGCTGGTGCATCATGATCCGCGCGTGCGGCAGCGCGAACCGCTTGCCCGCCGCCCCGGCGCAGAGCAGGAACTGCCCCATCGAGCCGGCCATCCCCAGCGCCAGCGTCGCCACGTCGTTGTTGACGTACCGCATGGTGTCGTAGACCGCCATGCCGGCGCTCACCGAGCCGCCGGGCGAGTTGATGTAGAGGAAGATGTCCCGCTCCGGGTCCTCGGCGGCGAGCAGCAGGATCTGCGCGCAGATCTGGTTGGCCGACTCGTCGGTGACCTCGGTGCCGAGGAAGATGATCCGCTCCTTGAGCAGCCGTTCGAAGACCCGGTCCCCGAAGACCGGCTGCCCCTCGTCCCGCATCCAGACGCTGCCCATGACCGCCCACCTCCGTAGCGCCGGTGGGCGGGGGACCGCCCGGCGAGCCGGCGGTCTCCAGCGTCCGCCGGGCGCACCCCGGCGGCCCAGGCTTTCTGCCCCGGGCAGATTCGCCCTGGGCAGAAGCTACGCGGCGATCGCGCGCCGCCGGCCGGCGCGGGCCCGTCG
>NZ_CADEAU010000003.1 GCF_902825405.1 Micromonospora maritima
GGGCCGTAGCCGGCGGGAGCGGCGGCGGAGCCGCCGAGGTAGTGCCGGGCCGCGCGTACCGCGGGGTGGTCCGGACCGAGCACGGCGGGCCCGGCGGTGGCGACGCGGCCGTAGTTGCGGCGGGCCTCGTGCCGGTTGCCCAGCTCCTCCGCCACGCCGGCCAGGTCGAAGCTGAGCGCGAGCATCAGCGGGTCGGCATCGCCACGACGGCGCTCACCGGCCGCGTACGCCTCTTCGAGCGTCCGGCGGGCGGCGGCCGGGTCGTCGGCCTCGCGGTGCAGTCGGGCCAGCAGGTGACCGGTGGTCAGGACGTCCTGGTGGTCCTCGCCGTACGCCGGTCGGGCCGCGGCGATCGCATCGGCGAGCAGCCGGCGGGCGCCGGTCAGGTCGCCCGCGGCGCGCAGCGCGAGGGCCTGGTGTTGAGCGGCGGTCAACGGGGAGGGGTGGGGCACGTGAGCAATGCTGCCCGGAATCGTCCGTCGCGCGCTACCCGCCCGCTGATGGACGGCGTTGACCTGGGCAAACGTGGGGCGCTGGTGGTGATGTGCATGATCGTTCCGGGCCGTGTACAGTAATCCCCCGTGCGGCCCGACGGCCGGCTGATCCGGTGAGAAGATCACCTCGGCCGACCGGGTAGGCTGTACGTGCAGGTCCGGGTGGCGGAATGGCAGACGCGCTAGCTTGAGGTGCTAGTGCCCGTATAGGGCGTGGGGGTTCAAGTCCCCCCTCGGACACCAAATTGCAGCATCCATGCTGTGTTTCGCGTACTGGTGGTCAAGCGCGCTTGACCACGCAACGCTCAGCTCAGCGACTCCCTCGATCGACCCTGTCTCGATCGGGGGCGATTGTCGTGGCTGATCGTTCCGTGGCCCCCGCCATCCCGCCGGTGATGCTGGCCGACCGGGAGCAGGGCTCTCGTCGCCCGCGTGGTGGAGCTCCTCGCCGTGCGCCGCTGCCCCTGCCGGTCCTGCCGACGCCACGCCGGCACGATGGTGTACGGCCGGCCTGGCTGCCATCGACAACAGCGGCAGAATCGCACCATCATCCGAGCACTCGGATGGGGGCCGGGCTTCCGTCTGCACATCCGCGAGGGCTCGGGAGTCATCGTCGTCCGGCTGGACCGGCAGGGCGTCTTCACCATCACAGGCCAGGGCCACCTCCACCTGCCGGCGGCTGTCCGGCACTGGTGCGGGCTGACCGCCGGCGACCGGGTGCTGCTGGCCGGCCACCCTGCTGACGGCCTGCTCGTGGTGCATCCTCCTGCCGCCTTGGACGCGATGGTCGTCGCGGTGCACGTAGACCTGCTGGGCGGTGGTAAGGCGTGAGCGACACCACCGCTGGCCGGGCGGAACTCGATGCCGCGCGGCTGTTGCTGGCGCGGATGGGGATCTCGCCGGCTGACCTTGTCGAGGCGGCGTTGGACCGTCCACCCGCACCGACGTTCGCCGAGTACGTGCTGGTTGTAGCGGCGGCGGTCAGCGACGGCACCCGGCGGGCCTACGGCTCGTACTGGAAGCGGGTCCTGGAGCACTGGGGACAGCGGCGGCTCGATGAGCCGACGCCGTCGGAGATCGAGCAGCTCGCCGAGTACGCCAAGACGCACGTCGTGGCCCGGCGCAACGCGCGCGGCGGACGAAGCGCGGCGGAGCACCTGATCGCCGCGCTGCGGTGCCTGTACAAGCGGGCCGTGGCCGATGGTTACGTCGCTGCGGCGGACAATCCCGCGCTCAGGGTGGCCAAGCCGCGGCGCCTGCCCAGCACCAGACGGGCGGTGGCGGACAGCAGGTTCGCGGAGATCAACGCCGTTGCCGCCAGCACGGCGACGACCCTGCCCTGGACAGTCTGCTGCTGCGGCTGCACACCGAGACGGCGTGTCGCCGGGGCGGGGCGCGCTGGCGCTGAGGCCGGTCGACCTTGACCCGGACCAGTGCCTGATCCTGCTGCGGGAGAAGGGCGACACGGTGCGGTGGCAGCCGGTGTCACCGACGCTGATGAGGCATCTGCAGCAGCATGCCGAGGAGCGCCAGGCGACGGGAACTGGTCAGCTGCTGCGTTACCGCAACGGGCAGCCGATCACCTACCGGCGCTACGACCACCTGTGGGTGCGCATCGGTGAGCATCTGCCGTGGGTGTACGTGCAGCAGATCAGCACCCACTGGCTGCGGCACACGGCGCTGACGTGGGTCGAGCGGAGCTTCGGCTATCCGTGGCACGTGCGTACGCAGGGCATACCGACAGCGGCAGTGATGTCGGCACCACCAGTAGGGTGGAACGGAGCTTCGGCTATGCGGTAGCTCGAGCGTTCGCAGGTCACAACGGCAGGTCCGATGCGGGTACGACCAGCACCTATGTACGAGCTGACATCTACGAGGTCGCCCGAGCCCTGGCAGCGCTTACAGGCGAGCCGCATCCTCTGCTACCGGCAGCTTCGGCGCCGCCCGCTGATCTTGGGGGCTCCGGGGTCAAGACTGTTGCTCGGCACAGCGCCGGTGGTTAGTTCGGGTGGTAGCCGTACTCAGCGAGCCGGTCGCGGGCAATCTGTAGTTCCTCATCGGTGAAGAGAGCCGACCAGGGTTCGCGCAGGACGAATGCCTCCACAGTGAGGTCGAGGCGGCCCTTCTCCCAGAGGGTGGTGAATCCGCTGGAGACCGAGGACGCGTGCAGGAGTTGCCGGGCCGCGCCGAGCCCGCCGTGGGTGGAGATCATGCGGATGTAAATGGTCGCGTTGTAGTTGATTTCGCGCTTCATGGCGCGGTAGCCGTTGACGAGCGCCTGGTGGAAGTTCTTCTCCAGTTCCTCGCTTCGCGCCGGCGGCGCGTTCTCCGGTGCCTCGGTAGTGGCGGGTGGGATGGCGTCCATGGAAGGCCTCGGCGGCCTGCCGGCCGCGTTCGGACCGAGCGCGATGTGGTCGGCGAGCCCGGTGCCGAGGTGCTGCGGACGGGGCATGCTACGCGCGTGTAATCCACGGACGAGGGCGGTGTAGATGTCGCGTAGCGAGAGCAGGTCGTCCGCGCCGGGGATGCCGTCGCGCAGGACTCGGAGCAGTTCGCCGGTGAAGGCGGTGAATCGTTCACTGGCCGGAGCGATGGCAGTCGAGTTCGCGGGTGCGGAAGTGAGGGTGTAGGTGCCGCTGATGTCGATGGCGGCGGTGACTACTGACGAGACGGAGGTCATCGCGCTCGCCGCATGCCCGGAGAAGCAGCAGTCCAGGATCAGAATCCGGTTCTTCGCCGGACTCTCGGCCAAGGCCATGCGCAGCCACTCTATGGGAACGGCGGTGTAGGCAACGCGGTGTGGATCGGTGTCGGCCACGGCCAAGTGCAGCACCCCACGAGGAGTGAGAAGTCCATGGCCTGCGTAGTAGACGATCACGGTGTCGTCAGCGGCGTTGACAGTCTCGTCGAGCGCCGTGCCGACCTCGTGCTGGACGCGAGGATTGATCAGCTGGCGACATCGGGAAGGGTCTACTACTCCGGCGGCCCGATCGGTGAGCACTTCTGCCAGCGCGGTCACGTTGTTGGCGACGGACGGCAGGTCACTGATCGCATCACTCGTGAATTGCGCTGTTCCGATCAGCAGGGCGTTGGAGAGCCTTGGGTCCGGCAAACGCGTGCTCATGAGAGCCCGCCGGTCGTCTCATACGCTACTCGCAGCAGTCGGGTGGCCTCGCTCGCATTCGCGGAGTCGATCTCGACGCGCCGGCTGCGGTCGCCGTCGATGATCTCGACACTGATCCTGGTGCGGCGGGCCGACAGCCAGGCACTCAGCGTGCCGGCGAGCACGGCCACCGCGCCGCCGCTTCCGAGCGCCACGGTCAACGTCTCTGTGAGGCCGCCCATGTCGCCCGGCTTCAGGTCTGCCGCAACCGATCGGATTCGACCACGCAACTCGTCGTCGCGTTGAAGCCAGGCGTAGAGCGACGCCAGTTGATCGGCTGTGTCGTCAACAAGTGCGATGCTTGCGTGCACCCAACGATGATCCGCTACCCGCTGCACGAGCGCTACATACCGGTAGTGTCGCGTAGGCGGCCATTCCGAGTCTGCATGCAAGTCGAAGAAGGGCAAGATCTCTGAGGTTTTGGGCCGCCCTTGAGGGCCCGAACATGGGAGCCATCGATCACCGCCCGGGACATGTCCAACTGCCCAGCGGCCCGCAGTCTGCCGAGCAGAACCTCATGCAGTCGTTGCCAGACACCGGCATCGTTCCAGTCCCGCAACCTGCGCCAGCAGGTCATTCCTGAACCGAACCCAAGCTCCTGGGGCAGGTACTCCCACGGGATCGCGGTGTAGAGCACGAACAGGATCCCGCACAGCACCTTGCGGTCATCGAGAGGCGTGGCCCGGGAACCGGTGCCTGCGTGGTGGTCGGGGCGGCAACAGCGGTGCGATCTCGGCCCAGAGCTCGTCCGAGACAATCCACGGCGGCTGCTCACCCCTCCTCACGTTCAGACAGAACGACCCCCACGTCCTCAAGGACACGCCCAACATCATTTCGTTAGGAGCTCTAAACCGCTCCACCTGCTTGCGGCCCACCGGGCGGCGCTCCAAGATCAGACCAGGGCCACGGGGTATCGCGTCTCCGGCGTTACGGTGACGCCAAAGGGGATCACTAATCGGTTGCCGGTCGGAGCGGGACTGCCTAGCTTGCTGACCGTGCAGATCATTGGTCCTGGTGCATGCAGGTACGCCGGATGAGCGGCCGTCTTCGTGAGATTGCTCGGCAGACGGTGGCGATCGCCGAGTCGGGGTGCTTTCGCAATGGCGCCGGTGATGAGGTCGTCATCGGCGGGGCGGTGCGTGCTGCGGTCGCCGGCACTCGTCATCACCTGCCGGACGAGGTGCTCGCGGTGGGAAACGCGGAGCCCGGTGCCGGCATGGTGGAGGTGACGTACGAGTCGACGTTGCAGGCGGCGTACCGGCTTGGGCCTGGTGCGGCGTGTCTGGTGTTCGCGTCGGCGAAAAACCCGGGTGGCGGTTTCCTGGGCGGGGCGAAGGCGCAGGAGGAGAGTATCGCTCGCTCGTCGGCGCTGTACCCGTGTCTACTTGCCGCACCGGAGTTCTATGCATTCCATCGCGGGCAGCGGGATCTGCGTTACAGCGACAGGGTGATCTACTCCCCGGCCGTGCCGGTGTTCCGGGACGACAAGGGCAACCTGCTCGACCAGCCGTACACGACGTCGTTTCTGACGGCTGCGGCGCCGAACCTCGGGGCGATCGTGCGTAACCAGCCCGAGCATGCTGCGGATGTGCCGGTGGTGCTGGCCCGACGTGCTCGGCGGGTGCTGGAGGTCGCCGCTGCGCACGGGCGTCGAACGATCGTGTTGGGCGCGTGGGGGTGCGGGGTGTTCCGCAACGATCCCGCTACGGTGGCTGGCGCGTTCGCCGACGCGCTGCGGGTGGTCGACCAATTCGACCACGTGGTGTTCGCCATCCGCGACGGCCTGCCGGGCACACCCGTGTATCGCACGTTTGTGGAACGCTTTCCAGGAAATGCCGTGGACTCGGCGGGTGGTAACGATCGACGGTGAGCGTCGCTGAGTACATCGGATCACGCAGGAGGAGAAGCGGCTCAGCTACGAGCACGACCGGCGGAACAACTGACCCAAACCTCAGGTCAGCCCTCGACGTGGTGCCGTACGGGTCCCCGTTGGCGGTCCGGGGACCCGTACAGTCCGTGTAGGTTGAACGTCAACCGATCAGGATGGCACCAGTAACGTGCAACCCGAGGTGAGCATCGGTTCGTGTCGATCCCGACGCACCCCCAAACCCAACACTCCAGGTCAAACCCGACTTCGAGGTGCTGGCCTGCCCGACGACTCGAACCCCAACGTCCGGCTCCTCGGCCTTGGGGGCCCCTCGAATTCCGGCGACGAGAAGCTCTGGGTAGCGGTGTGCGGTGAGGCCTGCGGTGTAGTCGAGCGGCCCGCCATCGTTGGAGTCGTCGGCAGTGGGGTGGACCAGAGCGAGCGCCCAGCCTGCCCTTTCGATGATCTCGGTCTGGGTGCGCATGAAGTCGTTCGTGCCCGTCGTCGGGGAAGCTCCTCTAGGCCGTGTTTCGTAGCGCGAAGCCATTGGTTGATGGCGGCGATGGTGAGGGTGGCTTCGTAGCGCACGTGAGGTTCCCCCGGTAGCTCGGAGGCTTTCGATCATGCTCTGATGGAGCTGAAGGGAGTCATCCGTGGCAGCACCGAAGAAGTACCCCGATGAGCTGCGTGAACGTGCAGTGCGCTTATACCGGGAGTCGGACCCGAAGCCGGTGATCCGCCAACTCACCCGACAGCTTGGGGTGCATCACGAAGCGTTGCGGAACTGGATCCGCCAGGACGAAGCCGACCGCGGTCAGCGCGGAGATCGGCCGACGACCACCGAGCTGGAGGAGCTGCGCCGGCTGCGGCGGGAGAACGCCGAACTGAAGCGGGCCAACGAGATCCTGAAGGCCGCGTCGGCTCTTTTCGCCTCGGAACTCGACCGACCCGGCGACGGTCGTGACGCTCGTCAACGAGCTGAAAGATCGCTTCGGGGTCGAGCCCGTCCTCCGGGTCCTCAACATCGCCGTGTCGACCTACTACGGCTGGCTCGCCCAAGCCGCCAACCCGTCCACTCGGCGACGCGAGGACGCCGAGCTGGCGGTCGAGATCGCGGAGATTCACGACGTGTCCGGCCGCACCTACGGCAGTCCGCGGGTGCACGCCATGCTGCGCCGCCAAGGCCGGCACGTCGGCCGCAAACGGGTCGAGCGGTTGATGCGCGACGTCGGCCTGCAAGGGGCGTTCCTGCGCAAGAAGTGGCGCATCCCCTCGACGCGGTCGAATCCGAAGGCGACGCCGGCGCCGGATCTGGTGAACCGGGAGTTCACCGCTGCGGCGCCGAACCGGTTGTGGGTCGCTGACGCCACCCGCATCCCCTGCGGTGAGGGTGTGTTCTGGCTGGCCGCGGTGCGGGATGTGTTCTCCAACCGCATCGTGGGCTGGCGGTGTTCCGACCGCTGCGACACCGACCTGATCCTCGGCGCCCTCGAATACGGCGTCTGGTCCCGCGACGTTCGTGACGGCCAGCTGATCCACCACTCGGACAAGGGCTCGAACTACACGTCGTTCCGCTTCGCGCAACGCCTGGCCGACAACGGCATCCTGCCCTCCATGGGGTCGGTCGGCGACTCGTTCGACAACGCCCTGATGGAGAACTTCTGGTCGACCTTGAAGATCGAGCTGGTCTACCGCAACTCCTGGCGGACCCGCGACGAGGCCGAGAACGCGATCTTCAGCTACATCGATGGCTGGTACAACACCCGCCGCATCCAGAAAGACCTCGGCTGGCGATCCCCAGACGAGTACAAAACCGCCTGGCACACCCACCAGGCCCGGCCGGACGAGACGGCTATCGTTCAGCCTGAGCCCACCGGCGCCAGGTAACCAACCCTCCGGCAAACCGGGGGAACCTCAAGGGCGTATGCGGGCGCCGGTCAGGTGCCGACGCGGCGTGTCTCGTAGGCCCACATGACGATCTCGACGCGGTTGCGGGCGTTGAGCTTGCGCATCACGGCGGCGATGTGGGTCTTGACGGTGCTGAGGCTGATGGACAGCTCGTCGCCGATCTCGCTGTTGGTCCGCCCGCGAGCGGCGGCCACCAGGACCTGTTCCTCGCGAGCGGTCAGCGGCTCGACCGGCTCGGGTGGCACCGAGCGAGGGCGGCTGTTCGCGAAGGAGGACAGGAGTCTCGCGGTGATGTTCGGTGCGATCAGGGCGTCGCCGCGGGCGGCGGCATGGACGGCCTGGGTGAGCATCTCGGCGCCGGCGTCCTTGAGGAGGAAGCCTCGGGCGCCTGCCTTCAGCGCGCCGTGGACGTACTCGTCGAGGTCGAAGGTGGTGATGACGACGACGGCCAGGGGATCGGCGACGTCGGCTCCGGCGAGCTGGCGGGTGGCTTCGATCCCGTCGACGTCGGGCATGCGGATGTCCAGCAGGCACACGTCGGGACGCAGCGAGCGGGCCATGGCGATCGCCCGGCGGCCGTCGGCGGCCTCACCGACGACGGCGATGCCCGGTTGGGCGTTCAAGATCATGCAGAGCCCTGCCCTGACGATGTCCTGGTCGTCGGCGACCAGCACGCGGATGGTCATGAGGCCCGCGCGGTCAGCGGTAGCGAGGCGTCGACACTCCAGCCGCCGTCCGGGTCGGGTCCCGCCCGCAGCGTGCCGCCGAGCAGGCTCGCCCGCTCGGCCATGCCGCGCAGCCCGTAGCCGGCGTGCGGGGAGCTGGTCGTACCCGCCTCGCCGTCGTCGCGCACTCGCAGGTGCACCTGGCTGCGGGATGCGGTGACGTCGACGGTGACTCCGGTGGCGCCGCAGGCGTGGCGGGTCGCGTTGGTGACCGCCTCGGCGGCGATCAGGTAGAGGGCGGTGCCGACTGCCGGCTCCACGGCCTCGACGTCACCGCGGACCCGCACGCGGACGCCCGGCACCTCGCCGCCGGGACGAGCGAGTCGTTCGACGTCCACCACTCCTCGCCGGGTTGCGAGATCGGCGTCCGTTCCGTCGCGCAGCACGCCCACGAGGGCTCGCATCTCCGTGAGCGTCCGGGACGCCTCTTCCTCGATGGTGACCAGGGTGGCCAGCGCGCGTTTCGGATCCGCGGCGGACAGCGCGCGACCTGCCTGTGCCTGGACGGCGATGGCCAGGACGCGGTGGCCGACCGTGTCGTGCAGCTCGCGGGCCAGTTCGTTGCGCTGGTGGAGCCGCACCTGCTCGATGTCGCGGTCGCGGCTTCTGGTGCGGTAGCGCACTGCCGCGCCCAGCGTGGCCGAGAACAGGAAGAAGCCGTAACCGGCGACCTTCTCCGCGGGTGAGGTCGGGTCCGCGATGAGGGTGACGGGTAGCCAGACGAGGATGATGCCGAGTCCGAGGGCAGCCTCTCGACCTGCCCCCCAGCGCAGCAGTGCGTAGGGCAACACGAGCAGCCCCGCGATGCCCAGCAGACCTGTGGTGTCGATGACCGCGATCCTCGCGATGTCGAACGCGAGAACGGTTCCGAAGGCCACGGCGACGGCGGCCAGCGGCCGCGTGCGTCGCCACAGCAGGCACGCCGCGACCACGACGCTGACACCGACCAGCAGCGGCGCCCACGCCCTGTCGTCGCGCAGCATCACCTCGACGAGCGAGATCGCGACAAGAGTCGAGGACAACGCCCAGTCCCGCCAGACCCGCACCGGCGGACGTGCGGGGCGCGGCTCAGCCCAGATCCCGGCAAGCATGCATCCCCCCTCCCGGACAACGTAAGGGGGCCGCCGCTCAGGCGGATCAGTCGAAAGTACGGCGGATGTCCCGTGCCTGTGGCCAGGACAGCTCGAGCCCGCGAGCCGAGGTGGCGCCGGTCGAGGTTGCTCATGCTGAAGACATCGAGTGAGCCGACCTGGCTGACGCCATCACACAGGAGACGTGATGACCAGAACCGACAGACCAGCCGGTGCGCTCCAGGAAGCGCACATCCCCGTCCAGGCGAAGCTCGCCGCGGCCTGGGCCAGCATCATGTTCCTCTACATCTACGTCGACTACCTCGGCCTGTACGAGCCCGGCTTCATCGACGACATCCTGGCGGGCGTCGTCCACAAGTTCGACACCGGCCCCACCTTCGTCTCCCTTGCGCTCACGCTCATGGCCGTCCCGAGCCTCATGATCCTGCTCGCCACGACACTCCCCGCCCGTGTCAACCGAGCCACCAACCTCGTCGTGGCGACGCTCTACATCCCCGTCTCGGTCTACAACGCGGACGGCGCATCCTGGAGCTACTTCTACTTCTACGGCCTGTCCATCGGACTCGAGGTGCTGCTCCTGGCCTTCATCCTGCGCGCCGCATGGACCTGGCCCCGGAACGATCCAGAGCGGGACGGCACCGACGTCGCGACGCACCACGGAGTCGCCCGCCCCGTCGGGTAGCGGCGGCGTAAGCACGAGCAGCGCGGCGGCAAGGACCGCCGCGACCACCCTCAGCCGGCCGCGTGATCAGGCCGCGGTGCACTGGATCACGTGGGCACGTCCAGGGCTGCCGTCGCCGTCCCGCAGGGGGACGGCGACGGCAGCCCGGCGAGGTGGCGGAGCGACCGCGATGATCCCGCCTCCCGCCGGGCGACAGCACCCCTGCCGGGGCGAAGAGTCGTGCCACGCAAGCCGCACCCGAGCACACCGGACGGCAGGCCGCGCCGAACCGTCGTCGCCCGGCAGGTCTTCCTACCGGGCGGGCCACCGCCGTACGACGATGCCTCGATCTCCGCGTTGGCGCACGGCCGGGGCCGGAATGACCACTGGAGCCGCTGTTCGGCGAGCTACAGGTTGTTGATTCGGGCCAGCAGCTCTGCCTCGGTCAGGTTTTCCAGGACCGCGTCCTGCTTGCGGCCCAGGACCGCCAGCAGCTTCTCCTTCTCCAGCTTCTTGGCCGCTGCCGCCTTCGCCGCTTGGTCCTCCGCGAGGCGTACGGCGATGACGTGCTTGACGACCTCCAGCTTGGTCTCCAAGGTTGCCTTGGCCGGATTGGCCTCGGTGGCCACGAACGACTCGGTGTCGACGGCCTTGAGTTCGGCGTTGACCGCCTTGGCCACGTCGTCGAGGCTGAAGCCGGACTTGGCGGTCAGCGGAAGCTCCCACAGCTGTTCCGTGGACAGCAGTCCCTTGGTCGACGGATAACGGAACTTCTCCCGCGTGGCCTTCTCGAAGATGGTCATGGTGACCTCTCTGCACAATCTGGGTAGGGAATCAGAACTGGATGCTGATGAGGCGGCGTCGGCCGCCGGTCATGGTCACCCTGGCGACCACGAAGTTGCGGACGGTGGAACTGAAGCCGAGGCCGGAGAGCTGATCCGGAGACGGTTCGCACTTGGTGCGGTCGCCGAGGACCTCGAACACCTTGCGGTGCGGTTGCAGGTCGCCGCGGAGGAACTCGTTGTAGATCCCGCGCGTCGGCTGGTCGTTCACGCACCCCTTCAGGATGAAGAAGTAGTGCCGGTTGCCAACCTCGTTGTCGTCGAAGTAGTTCGGTGAGTACATGAGCGTGGACACCGGTACGAACTGTTCGGTGGTGATGCCCCACAACTGCTTGCCGGCACTGCCCGGCTGCACGTCCCTACCCGGCCGGAAAGCGGTGATCACCCCACCGGCAACCGTCATCCGGCCCACCTCGACGGTCTCCTTGTGGCCGACCGCGCGCTCGTGGCGGTAGTGCTCGATCTTCCCGTTGCTCTCGGTCTCGACCACGAAGCCGCCCTGGGTGCTGTCCCGCTTGCGGTACTGGTTCACCTCGATCCGGTACTCACCGTCGGGAACACGGTCGGTCCAGGTGACGTTCTCCACCGGCTCGCGGGAGAGCGTCCCGCCGGCGTTCATGTCGACGTCCAGCTTGTTGCGCTTCTCCTGGTACCAGATGTGGTCACCGTTGGGTTCGTACACGTGCAGGTCCAGGTCGTCGTGGTTGAACCAGGACAGGCTCACCCGCAGCTTGCCGGTGACGTTGCCGCCGGCCCGCTTGACCTTCTCCCTGATCGAGTCGGTGACGTTGCCGCCGTACGACCAGGCGAAGTCGTTGTCCCACCGGAACAACCGCGGAGCGCCCGGGTGCCGGCCGGTGGTGAGGCTGACGAGATTCGGCTCGTGGGAGTTGGCGACCCACAGGTCGATGGTGGCGGCGCCGGGCAGGATGTCCTTCATGAAGGAGACCACGGGGATCTCCTCCGGCTTGGCGTCGCGCAGGAGCGCACCTGACGACCGGGGGGCGGCCGCCTGCATGAGCAGCCCTTCGATGCCGTCCTTCATCCGTGCCTGGGTGTCGTTGTCGACCCACAGCACGTTGGTGACCGACACGTCGGACAGCCGGGCGAACCGTCGCTGCAAAGACTCCTCGACGCCCAGCTCGGCAATGGTCTTCACGGCGGCCTTGACCATGGCCGGGGTGATCAACGCCGTGGGGCGCTGGTAGTTCTGCGGCGCCACCTTTGCCTCGAAGGACCGGACCGCCTGCTCCAGGTCGACGCCCGCGGAGAGGTCCTGCACGAGGGTGCCGATCACCGTGTTGCGGAGACGGGCCGCCGGGTTCATGGCGTTGGCGAAGACGAAGGCACGTGCGTCGGTCGCCTTCGTCCACCGGTTCTGCAGCGACCGGAACTCGGTCACCGCTCGACGATGCTCCGTGCCGCGGTAGAGGGCGTTGGCGTCGACAAGGTCGACGACGGTGTCCAGAGCGTGCGGGGTCAGCTCGGCCAGGCCACGGTGGAAGACCTGCACCGCGGCGTCGAAGTTGCCCTGCGCCGCGCCGACGTCCTCGACGTGATGCCGCTTCCCCACCCGGCCGTGCAGGTGGTGCCACACCTCGACCTGGCCGTCGCGCAGCGTTCGGGTGGTCTTCGTTCCGTACTGCGCCTGACCGGACCGGAAGACGGTGGACAACGGCAGCGACAGAACGAACTCGTCCAGAGCGGCGGCGACGACGGAGAAGACCGGGTCGGATGCCGAGACGCCGGACCAGACGGTGCGGACCCGCCCGTCGTGGATCTCGACGACGTTGCCGAAGTGCTTGATGAAACCGCGGCAGGTCGAGCAGTCGTACTCGGATCGCTCACGGAACCGCGGATTGGTGCCGGCGGGGAAGGAATCGAGAAAGGTGAGCCAGAGTGAGTCCCGGTCGAGGCCGTCGCCGACGACGTACAACTCACCCTTGGACATGGTGGACAGACGCGAAGTCACATCCGTCACGAACTGCTGGAAATCGCCCACCGCTTCATCCCCCTTGATCGCCGGAGATCCTACGGAGCGACCGCCGATCGGAGAAGCGCGTTCCCGGCTGTTCGAACGGTCACAGACGGGCGCTGGTGGTCGGCGGTCGGTCGACCGGAGCGCCTACGGCGGTGGGGTGCCGGGTCGGCGGTCAGCAATTTCCGCCCGTTGGCCGGCGGCACCGTCGAGAACATCCCGGCCGACGCTGTGGATGCCTTTCCGGCACTGCCAGTCGCGTGTGGCGGCGGCGAAGCAGGCGATACTCGTGGTCCCTTCGACGCGTGGCAGGTCGGCGCGCCGGACGTCGTCCGAGCGGCTGCCCGCCTGTGCCACCAGATCCGTCCGATGACCGCCGGCTTGGGAGGAGCCGTTACTTCTGTCGGGTGATCGTGGCGGCCGTGATGTCGCTGCCCTGCATGTTCCCGGTCACCACGACGGTGTCGCCGGTCTGCAGGTCCTTGAGCGCGCCGGTCAGCCGGACCTGCGTACGGTCGCCTGTCTGCACGGTGACCACCTCGCCGGACTCGCGCCGGATCTTCATCGTGTCTCCGTCGATGTCGGTGACGGTGCCGGTGGTGGCCGGGGTGGCGGTGGCGGCCGGGGGAGCGGCGCCACCGCCACGGGCACCGCCGCCGCGGGCCCCACCGGCGGGTCCGTCTACCGCTGCCCCGCGTCCCGCCGGTGCGGGGGCGGGATCCGGTCCGTATGCCTGTTGCGCCTGAGCGCCGCCGGCGAAGCCGCCGACGAGCAGCAGCGCTGCCGCGAGCCACGGGGTGGCCCGGTTCCGCCAGGGGCGGGGTCCGGCGGCGAGAGCGGTGTCCAGGTCGGTCGTCATGTCTTCACCTGTCATTCGTAGCGGAGTGCGTCGATGGGGCGCAGGCCGGCGGCGCGGCTGGCGGGGACACTGCCGAAGAAGAGCCCGATCGCGACGGAGACGCCCAGGGCCAGCGCGACGGAGCTGGGCACGATCACCGGTTGCACGCCGACGATGGTGAACCGGCTGCCGATCAGCGCGGCAGCCACGCCGAGGCCGCCGCCGAGGACGCTGAGCATTGTCGCTTCGGCGAGGAACTGGGTGAGGATGGTGCGGCGGGGTGCGCCGAGGGCCTTGCGGATGCCGATTTCCCGGGTCCGCTCGGTGACGGTCACCAGCATGATGTTGGTGATGCCGATGCCGCCGACGAGCAGGCTGATGCCGGCGACGGTGCCGAGCAGGACGGTGAAGGTCTGCGCGGTCTCGGTGCGGGTGGCGAGGAGTTGGGCGGCGTTCTGGATCCGGTACGGCGCGGCACCCGCACCGCCACCACCTCCACCACGGCCGGTGGCGGCGGTGCCGGCCGGTAGCTTGAGGCGCTGGTTGAGGATCTGGGTGACCTGCTGCTGGGCGGCGTTGACGCGGTCCGGGCCGGTGGCCTCGACGAGGATGGAGTTGACCGGGCCGTACCCGGTGATGGTCTGCTGCACGGCGGTGAGCGGGGCGACGGCGAGGTCGTTCGGGTCGGAGAAGCCGGACGCCGAACTCTTCTCGGCGAGGACACCGACGACGGTGAACAGTGCGCCGCCGACGGTGACCTGCTGGCCGACCGGGTCGGTGTCGGCGAACAGTTCGGTGGCGACGGTCCGGCCGAGCACGACCACCCGCCGACCCTGGGCCACGTCCTGGTCGGTGAAGGCGGCGCCGGCGGCGAGTGGGCTGTTCGACGAGCCGAAGTAGCTCGGGTGGGTACCGAGGAACTGCGCCACCGGGTGCTCCGTCCCGGCGTGGGTCATCGTCGGGGTGGTGCTGACCACCGGTGAGACCGCGCGGACGTCGGGGGCGAGTGCCGGGTCGTGCAGGGACCGTGCGATGTCGACAGTGAGTGCCGACGGCGTCGTCCCGCCGCGGGCGGTGCTGGACACGGTGATGGTGTTGGTGCCCAGCGCCTCGATGCTGCGGTTGACGGCCTGGGCGGAGCCGTTGCCGACGGCGACCAGCAGGATGACGGCGGCGACGCCGATGAGGATGCCCAGCATGGTCAGCGCCGAGCGCAGCTTGTTGGCGGCGACGCCGCGGCCGGCGAAGCGGAGGATCTCCAGCAGGCTCACCGGGCACCGTCCTGTCGTACGTCGGTGGTGATCCGTCCGTCGAAGAGGGTGACCAGCCGGCGGGCGCGGGCGGCCACCTCGGTCTCGTGGGTGATCATGACGATGGTGCGGCCGGCGGTGTGCAGCTGGTCGAGGATGGCCAGCACCTCCTCGGTGGAGCGGCTGTCGAGGTTTCCGGTGGGTTCGTCGGCGAGGATCAGCGCTGGCTCGGTGACCAGGGCGCGGGCGACGGCGACGCGTTGCTGTTGCCCGCCGGAGAGCTGGTTCGGCTCGTGGTCGGCCCGGCCGGCGAGACCCACCATGTCCAGGGCCGCGAGGGCCCGTCGGCGTCGCTCGGCCGGCTTGACGCCGGCGTACGCCAGGGGCAGCTCGACGTTGGCCACCGCCGAGGTGCGGGGGATGAGGTTGAACGACTGGAAGACGAACCCGATGCGCCGGTTGCGGACGAGGGCCAGCCGGGCGTCGTCGAGTCGGCTGACGTCGACCCCGTCCAGGCGGTAGGTGCCGGCGCTGGGTACGTCGAGGCAGCCGAGGATGTTCATCAGCGTCGACTTTCCGGATCCCGAGGATCCCATGATGGCCACGTAGTCGCCGGCCGCGACGGTCAGCGACACCCCGCGCAGCGCATGCACGGTCGCCTCGCCCTGTCCGTAGACCTTGGTCAGGTCACGGACGTCGAGCACCGGACGGTTCGGGCCCTCGGTGGTGCGGTGGGCTCCGTCGACCAGGTAGAGGGTCACCGGTTGCCCCGCCCGCCGCCACCGGTCAGGCCGCCGCCCGCGGGCCCGCCGCGCCCGCCGCCGCCGGTGCTCGGGTCGGCGCCGCCGGTGCTGGGCAGGACGACCCGGTCGCCCTCGGTCAGGCCGGAGGTGATCTCGACGAGTTGGTCGCCCCGCAGGCCCACCTCGACCGGGCGGACGACCGGGTTGCCGTTGTCCAGGACGGTCACGGTGTTCCGGTTGCCGGCGCTGGTCACCGCGAGAGCGGATACGGCGACGACGTTCTCGGCCGTGTCGAGGGTGACGGTGACCTGCACGCTCTGGCCGGGCCGGGCGGCGTCCGGACGGTCCTTGAGGCTCAGGGTGACGCCGTAGGTCACCACGTCGTTGGCGGTGGTGGCGTTCGGGTCGATCGCGGCGAGCGTCGCGTCGGCGGTGGTGCCGGGCAGCGCGTTCCAGCTGACCGTGGCGGGCATGCCTGCCTTGAGCCGGGTAGCGTCGGCCTCGGGTACCGCGGCGGTGACCTCCAGCCGGGTCAGGTCGGCGATCTGCACGAGTCCGTCGCCTCCCGAGCCCGACGCGGTGCTCCCGCCTCCGGTCGCGCCGCCGGTGGTCGCGCCGCCCGTGGTCGCGCCGCCTCCGGTCGCGCCGCCCGCCGAGGTGCCGGAGTCCCCGACGCTGCCGTTGACGGCCACCACGGTGCCGGCGATCGGCGCGGTCAGGGTGGCGCCGTCGACCTTCTCCCGCGCGGCGGCGACCTTCAGCTCCGCCTGGGTCACCGCCGCATCCGCCTGGGTGGTGGAACCGTCGGTCTCCGCCGCCCGGTCGGCCGCATCCTGCGCCGCGTCCAGGTCGGCCTCGGCCGCCGCGAGTTCCCGCTTCGCGGCCGAGGCGTCGACCCGGGCCAGCACCTGGCCTTTCTTCACCGAGTCGCCGACGGCCACGGTGATCTCCGTGATCGGCCCGGCGGTGGCGAAGGTCGCGGTCGCGGTCGCCGCGCTGCGCACGGATCCGGGTACGGACACCGCGGACGTCACGGTCGCCCGGCTGACCGGCACCGTCCGGGCCTCGCCGGCGCTCGCCGTCCCCGGCGCGGTGAACGTGGTGTACGCCCAGCCGCCGGCGAGCAGCACCGCCACGGCGAGGCCGGTGTTGACGAGCAGGGACGGGCCGCGAGCAGGGATGAGTCGTCGCACACGCATGTCCGACAGCCTGGGGGTGGCGGCTCGGAGCGCACCCGGCGCAACCTCGGAGCCGGCTGGGAGTCGGGCGGCGGTCAGCTGTCGGCGAGAAAGTCCTCGATCCGGTGCCAGATGTCGTCGCTGTTGTCGTCCTGCATCATCAGGTGCGTGTTGCCCCGGACGCCCTCGTCGGGCAGGTACACCAGCTGGGCCGGGTGGCCGGCGGTGTCGACGAGACCGACGGTGCGCCGGCAGGCGTCGAGTCGCCCGGTCTGCCGACGTTCGGCGATCCGGTCGCCGTAGACCGCGATCGTCGGTGCGGTGGGGACCTGGTCGGCGTCGGTGGGGCAGCCGACGGGTTCGACGGCCACCACCGCCACGACCTGCTCGGGGTGTTGGTGTTGGTCGGCCACCGCGAACGCGGCCGAACCGGCGGCCGAGTGGGCGAGCAGGATCGCCGGGCCGGTCCGCTCCAGCAGGGCCAGCAGCGCCTGTTCCTGAGCCGTCGCTCCCGGTCCCCGGCTGCCGCTGTCGGCCGCACCGGTGGCGGTCGCCGACGGTCCGGGGGTGGGTCGCTGTGGGGTCGTCTCGGCGCGTGCACCAGCCGCGCCGCTGTCAGATCGCCAGTACGGTGGCAAGGCGGCGAGGAACTGGTCCATGTCCCGCACCGGGAACCGGGTGTCCGGGTACGGCTGGCCGGGCGACGCCCCGAAGCCCCAGCGCGACCAGATCTCCTCCTCGCTCCACACCGACATCGTCGGTTGGCTCGCGGGTGGGGCCTCGCCGGCGGCGACCGCGTTGAACGGCCGCACGTCGAAGCCGGAGATGGCCAGGGACGGCTCGTCCAGCACGTACACGGGGTGGCCCGCGCGGGCCGCCTGCTGTGCCCAACCCTCCCGGCCGTCCGGCGTGGTCAGGAAGATCGACGAGCTGAGCCCGA
Source organism: Micromonospora maritima (assembly GCF_902825405.1). Classification (GTDB taxonomy): domain Bacteria; phylum Actinomycetota; class Actinomycetes; order Mycobacteriales; family Micromonosporaceae; genus Micromonospora; species Micromonospora maritima. The sequence goes on from NZ_CADEAU010000003.1 coordinate 17,679, forward strand.
GCCCCGGCATCATGATCACCGGGGACTTGTCGGCCCCGGCGGGGACGAGTTGGTGGACCATCGTCTGTCCGGTCCAGGTGGTCGACGTCCGGTCGCCGCTGTCGTCGGTGACCTGCTGCCCACCGACGAAGAAGTAGCCGCTCGCCGTCACCGGCAGCCCTCCGTCGCGGGTGTCGTCGACCCATCGGGGCACCAGGAGCGCCCCGGTCAGAAATGCCAGGGCTGCCGCCGTCGCCGCGATGGTCCGTGTTCTCGTACGCATGCTGCCTCCCGTTCGGTTGCTGTACGGGAGTGAACGGGGGCAGGCTCGGAGCGGGCTCCGTGCCCGCTGGACGTTTCCAAACAGCCGCCGGTGGGGTCAGCCGTGCATGGTGCGCAGCAGGTCGACCAGTTCGTCGCGGTCGACGTCGGGCACCGAGGGCAGCAGGACCCGGAAGGTGGCGCCCCGGCCGGGGGCGGTGAGCAGTTCGACCCGGCCCTGGTGTCCCCGCACGAGGGCCGCCACGATGGACAGGCCGAGGCCGGACCCGCCGCTGCCGCGGGTCCGGCTCGGGTCGGCGCGGTAGAGCCGCTCGAAGACCCGTACGGCCTGGTCGGTAGCCAGGCCCGGCCCGTCGTCGGTCACCTCCAGCACCGCGACCGGCGCTGCGGCGGGCAGCGGGTCTCCCACGGCCGTGACGGGCGCCGGTCCGGCCGGGGTACCCCGCAGTCGCCCGGTGCGGACCGTCACGCGGGCCTGCGGTGGCGTGTGCTGCAGGGCGTTGTTGAGCAGGTTGGCGGCCACCTGGCGCAGCCGGTGCTCGTCGCCGGTGACCATCACCGGTTCGAACCCGTCGTTGTCGTCGAGGGCCGCCAGGCGGATCCGCCGCTGCGGTGCGCGGGCGTGCGCGTCGCGGACGCTGTCGGCGGCGACGGCCAGCAGGTCGACCGGTCGACGTCGCAGGGGGCGTTCGTGGTCGAGTTGGGCGAGCAGCAGGAGGTCCTCGACGAGCAGACCCATCCGGGCGGCTTCGGCCTCGATCCGCGCCATCGTCCCGTCCAACTCCGGACCCGGTGGCGTTCCGCCCCGGCGGTAGAGCTCGGCGAAACCGCGGATGGAGGTCAGCGGCGTGCGCAGCTCGTGCGAGGCGTCGGCGATGAACTGCCGCAACCGCCGCTCCGACTCGCGGCGGGCGGCGACCTCGGTGGAGATCCGGTCCAGCATCAGGTTGAGCGCCCCACCGAGCCGGCCCGGCTCGGTGTGCGGATCGGCGTCCGGCACCCGGCGCGACAGGTTGCCGCCGGTGATCTGCGCCGTGGTCTGCTCCATCCGGGTCAACGGCCGAAGGCCGAGCCGGACCACCACCGCGGCGAGCGACGCCAGCAGCATCAGGACGACCACGATCACGACCGCGTCGATCAGCAGCAGCAGGTCGGTGGTCTCCTCGACCTCACGGAGCGACACCGCCAGCACCGCGATGCCCCGGTCGTCGCCACGCTCGACCACCAGGACTCGCCACGCGGCTGTGCCGTCGGTGGCCTCGACGGTGTACGGGCGAGCGTCGGTGGCACGGGCGACGAGCCCGTCGTACGGCTCGACCACCGGCACCGTGGTCGACTCGTCGGAGCGCCGGACGTCCTCCAGGCTGCCGTCCGGGCCGTACAGCAGCACCACCTGTTCCGGGCCGAGCCGGGCGCGCGGCAGCACGCGGGTGCGCTCGTGCGGGTCGTAGGTCGGGACGGTGTCCCGGGTGAACGGCCGGCTGACCGCGGTGAGCTGGTCGTCGATGCGGTCGGTGAGGGTTCGGCGCAGCAGCACCAGCCCGGCCGCGTTCGCCGCGACCAGCGCGAGCGCGGTCAGCGCTGCCACGACCACGACCAGCCGGGACCGCAGGGTCCAGCGTCCCCAGCGGCGCAGCCGCCGCACGCGGACGGCGCGACGGCGTCCCACCGTCACCCACCCCCGGTGCGAGGCACCCGTAGCGTGTAGCCGACGCCTCGGACGGTGTGCACCAGTGGTGGGGCCTGCACGTCGATCTTCTTGCGCAGGTAGTAGATGTACGACTCGACGATTCGTCCGTCGCCGCCGAAGTCGTAGTTCCACACCCGGTCGAGGATCTGCGCCTTGCTGACCACCCTGCCGGCGTTGACCATCAGGTACCGCAGCAGGTTGAACTCGGTCGGCGACAGCTCGACGACGCGGCCGCCGCGCCGGACCTCGTGCGCGTCCTCGTCCAGTTCGAGGTCGGCGTAGCGCAGCACGCCGTCCGGCGCCGGCGCGTCGTCGGCGCGGCTGCGGCGCAGGATCGCCCGGATCCGCAGCACCACCTCCTCCAGGCTGAACGGCTTGGTCACGTAGTCGTCCGCCCCGACGGTCAACCCGGAGATACGGTCCTCCACCGTGCCCCGCGCGGTGAGGAACAGCACCGGCACCCCGGCCCCCGTGCCGCGCAGCCGCCGGGCGACCTGGAAGCCGTCGAGGTCGGGCAGCATCACGTCGAGCACCACCAGGTCCGGATCGAACTCCTCGGCCAGGGCCAACGCCTCATGGCCGCCGCCGGCCACCCGCACGTCGAACTCGACCAGCCGCAGCGTCGCCGACAGCAGGGCACGGATGTTCTCCTCGTCGTCGACGACGAGCACACGGGTACGGCGATCAGACACGATTGCCAGGTCTATCGGGGAAACCTCGGAGCGAGCTGGGAGCGACCTGTTCCGGAGCTGAGCGAGATCATCCGGTGGCGAGGAGCAGGTCACCCTCGGCGAGGCCGGACCTGATCTCCACGAACTGGTCCCCCCGCACACCGATCACGACGGCGCGTGGTTCGGCCGCCCCGGCGAGCAGTACGGTGCCCGACCCGTCGGGCCGAATCTCGACCGCGCCGGACGGGACCCGCAGGACGTCCGCGACGGTGGCGATCCGGATCCGCACGGCGGCGCTCTGCCCGATCAGCAGATCGTCCGGAGCACCGTCCAGCGCGAGCCGGACCCCGAACCGGACCACCTGACCGTCGCTGGTGCCCACCGGGTCCACCTCGACCACCTCGGCGTCCAGTTCGGTGTCCGGCCGTCCGGCCGGGGTCACCGTGGCGGCCTGCCCCACCGTGATCTGCCCGGCGTCGGCTTCCGGGAAGGTCGCCGTGATCTGCATCCCGTCGACGACCGCCAGCTCGATGAAGCGCGCACCCGCCGACACCCGGGTTCCCACCGGCCCGGCCACCGACAGCACCCGTCCGGCGACCGGCGCGGTGATGGTCGTGCCGGCCAGCCGATCCTCCGCCTCGGCCAGGTCCAGCTGCGCGGCCGTCACCTGCTGGTGCGCCCGCAGCAGCGGGTCGGCGCCGGCGGCGTTCCCGCCCGGCCCCGAACCACCCGGCTCCGCCGGGCAACCTCGTGGGCCCGCCGACGCCGGGGTCGACGCGCTAGCCGCCGGCCCCTTCCCGGTTCCGCTCGGCGAGGGCTTGACGGGGGCGGCCGACGATCCCGTGGGAGTCGGTGTGGCCGACCGGGTGGCCGACGGTGAGGCCGACGGCGAGGGCTGGTCAGGCTCGGGCCTCGGTGTGGGTGACCCCGGGTCGCCCGATGGCGTCGTCCGGGCGGTGTCGCCCGCCGTGGCGGCGCCGGCTGCACCTCCCGCGCCGTCTCCCCGCGTGTCCGACACGGGTGACGTGGCGCACGCGAGGGTGTCCGGTTCATCCTCGGCCTCGAGGTCGTCGAGCGCGGCGCGTGCGTCGGCCAGCGCCTGCTCCGCGCGCGTCACCTCGGCGTGGGCCTCCTCGTCGTCGAGTACCGCGAGCACCTGCCCGACGGTGACGTCGGCCCCCGGGCGGACCCGGATCTCGGTCACGGTGCCGACCGCGGTGAACGCCAGTCCACGGCTCGCCGCGGGCCGTACCGAGCCGGTGGCGGCGACCGCCGAGGTCACCTCACCCCGGTCCACCCGTACGGTCGCCGCCGGCGCTGCGGTCCGATCCGCGTCGCCGGGAAACGCGACCGCCCCCGCCGCGACAGTGACCGCGACCAACGTGGCGGCGGCGACGGCGGGTACCGGCCGGCGCCGGACCGCCCGCCACACGTGCAGGTGGATGCCCATGGCAGCGATCGTCGACCCACTTGCTGACAGAGAACTCGGCCGCACCTCGGAGTTACCTCACAGCCCACCATTCCGAGGCGACTCCCAGGCCCGTCGGAGCGACGCCGGAGGTTGGTCGTCTCTGCTGACCCGGTCGGGCGGGCGTGGGCCCGCACCCGAGACCCGAGGAGAGCCACATGCCCCGCATCCATCGACGACCGGCCCTGACCGTGGCGGTCGGCGCCGCCCTGCTCGCACTCGCGGCCGGCTGCGGCGGCGAACCGGCGGCCGAGCAGTCGAACCCGACCCCGCCGGCGTCCGGTGGGCTGGCCGCGTACGCGGCGTGCCTGCGCGAGCAGGGCATCGACGTACCCGATGACCTGCCCTCGGCCCGACCCGGCCGCAGCGGGCAGGGGGACCGGACGGCCCGACCGAGCAACCGACCCACCGCCCGACCCTCGGGACAGCCGGCCGAGGGGAACCGCCAGGGCGGGCTGGAGGCGTTACGGCCGGCCGACGTCGACGACGCCACCTGGGCGAGCGCTCAGCAGGCCTGCGAGGGCTCACGCCCGCAGGGCGGCCGGCGCGGCGACGGCTGACCCGAGGGCGGTATGCCGGGCACTTGACCCGTGGTGGCGGCGAAACCTTCAACCGTGGGTCGGGGTGTCTGTCGGTGAGCCGTCCGGCCGGGCCGACAGCACCCGGTCCCGGCCGGACGGCGACCACACCCTCGTACCGGAAGGACCACTGATGCCAAGGATCAACCGCCCCGGCCTCGCGGCTGCCGCCTGTGCCCTCGGGCTCGGCGCCGCCGTCGCGCTCACCGGGCAGCCCGCGCAGGCTGTGCCGCCGGCTCTCGACTTCGGCTGCGAGCGGGTCGCCTGGAGTTCGGACGGCAACTACCACGACCGCGACGACATCGGCGCGTCCGCCATGACGCTGGCGCTGCTCGCGGAGAAGGGCCAGCAGTCCCGACTCGTGCACTGGGACTACAACTCGCACCTGGGCAGCTCCACCGCGAGCTGGGAGCGGGACATGGTCACCGCCACCGAGGGCGTCGCCGGGCGGTTCGGCTACGACGTGGCCGGCATCTTCCGCAACAGCCAGACGAACCTCGACGGCGCCGTGTCCCACCTCCGCGCGGCGGTCGACGCCTCCACCGCCGGCAACACTCTCTGCCTGGTCGGTGCCGGCCCGATGGGTGTCGTGTACCGGGCGTTGCAGGGCTCGAACACCGCCGCGCGTCAGCACGTCACCCTGATCTCGCACTCGGACTGGAACAACAACCACGACGACGACGACAACCGGTGGAACCTCGCCGACATCCGCCGCGACTTCCCCCAGGTGAAGTACAAGCGGATCCCGGACCAGAACGCCGGTCTGGGCACCGGTGGAGGTGAGGGGAAGTGGGCCTGGATGGCCGACAACTCCGACCGGCGGCTGCAGTACGTGCACAACGTGGTCAACAACATCATGAACAAGAAGGGCGACGTCTCCGACGCCGGAATGATGTACTACGTGATCACCGGTGACGACTCCGGCAACGCCAACAGGCTGCGTACCTTCCTGACCTCGCCCGGGGGACGGCGGTGGGTCGTCGCAGACCGTGCAAGGTGAGTCGTTCACGTCGCAGTCGGGGGCGAACGCGGCCTTCCACGCCCCGGCGCAGGGCGGCGCCACGGCGGGTTACGTGAACGACAGTGACTGGGCCGGCTACGCCCAGGTGTCCACGGCCGGCCGGACGCAGTTCTCCGCACGGGTCGCCTCCGGCACCTCCGGCGGCACCATCCAGGTGCGCTCCGGCTCGGCCGGCGGTCCGCTGCTCGGTTCGGTCAAGGTGCCGACGACCGCCGGCTGGACGTCTTACCACGATCTCACCGGGCGGACGCCCGACAAGCGATGTCAGTGGGGTGAGGGTCGCGGCGGGGTTCCGGGTGTCGGTCTTCGACCGGACCGACTCGGCCGTGCCGCTGGTGGTGCTGACCGGCGACAAGGACTTCTGCGGCAACCCGCTCAACGACCGGGCCAGCCGGGTGCTGGTCGAGCGGGTCGGCGCACCGGCCGACGGTGCCACGCCCACCGCGCCCGTGCCCTCGCCGTCGTATCGACCACGGGGTGCCCCAGGCCCTGCACGTGATGCTCACCGACACCGACACCGACACCGACACCGCCACCGGCAGTGCCGGTGACATCACCGTCGCCGGGTTGCGCGTCGACGGGCCGGTCACCGGCAGCAACACGATCTCCGCCCGGATCGGCACCCGCATCACCGGGGTCACGATCACCGGCCTGGTCGTCGACGGCAGACGGGTCACCGCCGCCACCGTCGGCAAGCTCAGCGTCAGCGGTGCCGTCACCGGCGTCACCGTCGACGGTCAACCACTGCAGTGACTGTCGCGGGGGTACGCCCGCCGGGCGTACCCCCGCGACGGTATTCAGGGCCGCAGGTGGGAGAGGAGTTCGTCGGCTGTCGTCGTCTCGTCCGTGCACAACGCGGCGTGCAACTGCTGACGGCCCCGCCGCAGCCACGTCTTGACGGTGTTCTCGGGCACGCCCAGCTCGGCCGCCACATCACGTACAGGAAGGTCGACGACGTAATGCAGGACCAGTGCCTGTCGGTGCCGTACCGGCACCGCCCGCAGCGCCTCGGCGACGGCGACACCGTCAGTGCTGTCGCCGTCGTGGACCCGGTCGGTGCCGAGGCGCAGCAGGGCGGCCGCGCCGCGCAGCGCCTTGCGGCGCCGGGAGAAGGCGAGGTTGAACGCGACCCGCCGGACCCACGCCTCCGGCGCCTCGTACCCGCTGATCTTCGTCCACCGGGGCAACGCACGGGAGAACGCCTCCTGAGCGAGTTCCTCGGCGTCGTGACGGTTGCCGGTCAGCACGAACAGCTGACCCACCAGCCGACGGTACGTCGCCAGGTAGAACTCGGTGAACTCCCGATCTGTCGACATCGGACCTCTCGACACCTGTCGCAACGCGCGTGTCCCCGATTCGGGCGCTTACCGTGCGGCGATCATCCGACGTGGACACTGTCGTACTCATCCGCTTAAATAACGATCGCACCGTATGTGATTAATGCGGCAGCGTCAAACGGTAGAGTGGCGACGGCTACGCCCAGGGGAGATGACGGTGACTGACGGAATTCCGGACGCGGAGGCGACGCGTGACGCGCTGCGCCGGTTGGCCGGGACCGCCGCCGACACCGCACGTCCACCGGATCTGCGCGACCTGCGCCACCGCGCCCGCCGTCGCCGCGTCCGCTCCGTCACCGCGGCCGGCCTGGTCGCCGCAGCGATGGTGGCCGTTCCCGTCGGCGTGGCCGTGATGGCCGCACCGACGCGTGAGCCGCAGCTCGCCGCTCCCGCACCGACGGCCCCCGCCTCGCCGGCGCCCTCAGCGGCGTCGCCTGATCCGTCGGATGTCCCGTCCACCGCGACGGCGAGCGCCCGGGCGACGGAGACCGGCGGCCCGATCCAGCCGGCGACCGAGCCGACCATCGGCACCCGTCAGGTGAAGCTGTTCCTGCTGCGTGAGCAGGCCGGCCAGCGCTGCCCTCGGGTCGTCGCGGTGACCCGGGAGGTCCCGGCCCGCAGCGTCGCCAAGGAGGCCCTGCGGGCGCTGCTCGACGGCCCCACGCCGGCCGATCGCGCGGCCGGCCTGACCAGCGCCTTCGACGGTGACGCCCACCGCTTCCGCTATCTCAAGCTGGAGGGGACGAACGCGCGGGCGGACTTCACCGACCTCGACGGCATCCTGGCCCCGGACGACAGCTGCGAGAAGACCAAGCTGCTGGAGCCGATGCGCCGCACCCTGGAACAGTTCGGCTGGATCGAGCAGGCACGGTTCTCCATCCGCGGCGACCAGCGGGCCTTCTACGCCGACGTGCTGCACGACCGGGTTCCCGAATGACGACGCGCTCGGCGACCTCCCGCGCTTGACCGACCGGTCGAGCGGTGAAACCTGGCGCCGGCCCGCGGAGTGCCATTGGGTGTGAACCTCCAACACCAGAATCAGAGCCCGTCGCCCGTCCCCCTCAGCACGGCCGGCCTCGCACAGGCCGTCCGACGACGGCCGCAACTCGCCGTGCTGATGGTGATCGCTGCCCTTGCCGGGTGCGAGCCGGGCGACAACCCGGCCGCGTCGGCTCCGTCAGCGGCGCCCCCGGTCAGCGTCGCGGTCCCGACGACGCCGGCCCCGGTCCCGGTGCCGAGCGCCTCGGCAACGCAGCGCACCAGCGGCGCCCTGGCCTCCAGTGCGCCGAGCAGACCCGATTCCACCGCGACGATCAAGGCGCCCACGCCCCCACTGCTGCCGGTCACCAGCAAGAACACCTCGCAGGGACGGCTGTACATGGTCTCCGGGTTGTCACAGTTCGAGGCCAACCACGCGTACCGGTACATCGCGATCGTGACCGGCACCGAGCCGGGCGCCAACGGCCACCCGGGGCTCAGCGGCGCGCAGAAGGAAGCTCTCCGCACCCACCTCGGCTCTGTCGTGGCCACGGTCTCCATCGACCTCGGCGGCAGAGGCCTGCTCCCGGGTGACGACAAGATCAGCTACTTCGAGATGTACACCGCGATGGCACTCGGATCAACGCTCTACCGCCCGTTCTTCGCGGCCGAGGCGCACATCGACGACGAGTACGGCCGCAACTGGAGCGAGAACCTCCGGAAGTTGGTCGTCGCAGCCGGTGGCATCTCGGCCGACATCGTGACGATGATGCTCGACCGGGCAGCCAACGGTCAGAAGATCGAAGGTGGACACAACGGCGCCCTCGAGATCTTCGGTGGGCTCGGCAAGGAGTACCAGCCGCACCGCCTGCGCAACGACAAGGCCTTCTCCCGTAGTGCCGGCCGTCTTCAGGAGGTCATCGACACGCTCAGGTAGCGACGGGCCGCGCCCGGCCGACGGTCTGCCGTCGGCCGGGCGCTTGGCTGGACGCAGCTTGTCGACGGGCCGGTCCGGTGCGTCTGGCCGGCCCGGACCGCGCGGGTCTACTGCGCGGCGGCGCGGAGGTCGTCGAAGATCGCGGATGCCTGAGCGCAGACCCGGTCGTACGCCTTGTCGAAGTTGGCGTCGCCCTCGCCGTTGGTGTCGTAGCCGGCGATCCCGCCGTGCAGGAACACCAGGAAGGTGATCGCGTCGGAGAAGTCGGGCGTGATGCCGGCGTACTTGGCGTTCAGCTGGACGCCCAGGCCCTTCTTCGGGATGGTCACGTCGGCGTCGCACGCGCCGCGGGCGGTGTTGATGAACTTCTGCCCGGCGGCGCCCAGCTCGATCAGCTTGATCTTGTTCCTGGCGGCCAGCTCGTGAACGTACTCGCAGGCGGAACGGTCGGGCCCGCAGTTCGGGTCGATCGGGAAGCCCGGGCTGGTGACCGTCCAGTGGCTGACGATGGAGAGCCTCGCCAGGTCCTGCGGGGCGTTGTGCTCCAGCCAGCAGGCCGCGCCGGCGGACTCGGTCATCGGCCCCCAGTTGAGCACGGTCACGCCGCCGGCCCGCACGGCCTCGATCAGTGCCTTGACGGTGGCCGGCGGGTTCTTCACCCACGGGTTGGAGGCGGTGCAGGTGGTGAAGCCGCCCTCGAGGCCGCAGATCGAGGACAGTTCCAGGTTCTTCAGGTACGCCCCGTAGGCGTTGCGCGCGTGGGTCATCGCTCCGGCGCAGTCGGTGATCCGCTGCTCACCGCCGACCACGACCTTGGTCAGGGAGAACTTCGAGGCGTACACGCTCAGGGCCGCCAGGGCCGAGATGTCGTCGGCGTCGGTCTCGCCGCCCGGCTCGCTCATGTCGGAGGTCACCCACAGCTTCGGCTTGCTCGGGTCCGTGGGAGCCGGCGTGGTGGGAGGAGTCGGGGTCGTGCGGCCGTCCTGGTCCACGGTGAACGTGACGCTGCGCCTGGTCGTGGTGGATCCCCTGCTGGCGACAGCGGTCAGGGTGTACCTCCCCTCGGACACCGTCCGGCTGTCCCATCCGAAGGGCGACCCGTTGCTGTCACCACCGAAGAAGTACGGTGCGACGCGTTCGGTCCGGGTGAGGTCCGTCGCGCCGTCGAGGCGGAACACCACGCTGTCGGGCCGGCCGTCGACCTTCGCCTCGATCGTCACCTTTCCGCTGACCACCCCGCCCGCGGGGATTCCGGTCAGGCCGGTGACCTGGAGGGTTTCGTCGGCGGAGGCCTGCGGCCCCAGGATCCAGATACCCGCCACCATCGCCGTCGCCGCCGCGGCGAAACCTGCCGCGGTCGTCCATCGCTTGCTGCTCCTCGCCATGCCTGTCACTCCTGTCAATGCTTGTGCCGATGCCCGCCGCGGTCACGGAAGGCGGTTGCCACCGAGAGACCCCGTTCGGCCGCGTGCGGCGTACGCGTCGGAGGGCGGGGACGGTGAGGTGACGTGGTGGTACCCGGGGTGCGGAGCCGGGCGACGTCCCGGCTCCGCACCCGGTGGCGCCGTCACTCGCAGCCGGTGACGACGACCTTGTTGCCGGAGGTGTTGGCGCCCTGGACGGTGTTGGCGGAGGTGCTGCGCACCACCGCGCAGTCGCCGCCCTCGACCCGGATGGTCTTGTTCTTCACGCCGTCCTTGAACGTGTAGAGCGGCGCCTCGTCCATGCCCGGGTTGACCTTGCGGGTGAAGCCCGCACCGACGATCCTGATCGTCCGGGTGTCGGCCTGCGTGCCGCCGGCCCAGGAGAAGACGCCCTGGTTGTAACCGTCGGACGAGTTGGAGATGACGGTCAGCCCGTCCAGGATCGCGGTGCCCTGCCCGTAGTCACCCCAGGCCATCTGGATCGGCGCGCCGTTGTGGTTGTGCACGATCGTGGTGTCCCGGATGGTGAGGTCGCCGGTGTAGAGCTTGGCGGAGTCGTCCCAGGTGTCGATGAGGGTGTTCTCGATCAGCGAGTTGTCGCCGCCGCTGAAACCGTCGGAGTTGTTGCTGCCCAGGTCCCGGTTGTCCAGGTACCGCATGCCCGACATGACGACATGCGCGTTCTTGGCCCACATGTGGTAGAAGCGTGGGTTGACCGAGGTGTAGTTGCGCAGGGTCAGCTTGATCTTCGCTTCGGTGGTCACGCCGGCCCGGGCGTAGTCCTTGGCGTGCGGACCGTCGCCTGTCAACTGGGACGTCTGCTTGTCCCGGCCGGTGATCGTCAACGCCTTCGTGCGGTTGGCCGGGATGAAGAAGTTGCCCTTCAGGGTCACCCCCGCGCCGATCACGATCTCCGTCCAGGAATCCGGTACGGAGAGCTTGCCGATGGACTTGTTCGCGGTGAACGTCGCCACTCCGTTGCTGACCGACGGGTTCGTCGCACTCGCGTTGCCGCCGGTCGGCGGCGTCGAGGCCGGCTCGCCGGCCTGCTGACCGACCGTGAACCGTACCGTCTGCCGGGTGGTGCCGCCGGGACCGATGGCCCGCACCGCCAGCGTGTACGCGCCGTCCGGGGCGGTGGCCGCGTTCCAGCCCGGCACGATCGGGCCACTGTTGCCCAGGAAGTAGTAGGGCGCCTCCCGCTCGGTCCAGGTCGCCGTGCTCGCGCCCGAGAGCGAGAACTCCACCCGGTCGACCGTGCCGCTGGTGCGCGCCTCGATCCGGGCCGTGCCGCTCAGCGCGGCACCCTCGGTGACACCGGCGAGCTGCGTGATGCGCGGGGCGTCGTCGGCGGAGGCGGTCGGGGCCACCGCCCACGCCCCACCACCTGCGGCCACCACCAGGCCGGCAACTGCCAACTGACGCCAGGATCGTCGTGACATCGTCGTGTCTCCTCAGGACTCGTCTGACTCTCGCTGATCGACGGATGCGCCGACCGACAGGGAGACACTCCGCGTCGCCGGCCCAGGTTTCACCGAGAAGACCTCGGATATCGCGCTGCCGCGACGAAACCGTCCACGGCATCGCGGAGTGTTCTGCTTCGTCAGCAGCAGCAGCAGTCCCGTGCCGGTCCGTCGCATCGACAAGGCCGGTGGCCCAGAAGGAGTTCCGTCGTGTCCCGTAGAAGGAGGCTGCTCACCGCAGCCGTCAGCACCGTCACAGTGTTCGGGATGGCGGTCGCCGGCCTCACCTCCGCCAACGCCGACCAGCAGCAAGCCGGAACGGCCGCTACCACCAGCGAGGTCACCTCCGGCAACCCGATCGTGAAGAACATCAGAGGGGCCGATCCGGACGTCCACGTGCGGGACGGCACGGTGTGGATGTACACCTCCCAGGACCGACCGCCGGTCGACGCCTCGACGAACTACTCAGGAATGGACGGCTACCACGTCTTCTCCTCCACCGACATGGTCAACTGGACCGACCACGGCGAGGTCCTGCACTCACGCGACGTGAGCTGGGGGTCCCGCGGCTACATGTGGGCGCCGGGCGCGGCCCGCAGGGGCACGTCGAACTACCTGTTCTACCCGCACAAGGACAGGAGCGGGATCTGGCGGATCGGTGTGGCCACCGCGAACAGCCCGGCGGGGCCGTTCACCGACATCGGCCGTCACATCCCGGACATCTCCGGGATCGACCCGATGGTCCTGCAGGACGGCAGCGACTACTACCTGTACTGGAGCGGCTGGAAGAACGAGGGCGGGCAGACCAAGCACATCCCGTACGTCGCCAGACTCAAGAGCAACATGACCGAACTCGCGGAGACCCCGCGGGTGGTCAGCTACGGCGCGACCAACCACAAGGAGGGCATCTTCGTCTTCAAGAGGGGCACCACCTACTACTTCACCTACACCGACTGGCAGGGCGAGACCGATCAGGGCTTCTGGGCCACCGGCAGCTCACCGTACGGCCCGTTCGGCGCCGCCGGCCAGCTCAAGGGAGCGGTCGGGCCGAGCCCGGCCGGGGCGCAGGACCACCATTCGATCATCCGGTACGCCGACAAGTGGTACTACTTCTACCACGTGGGCAACTACACCAACGCCGCCGGTGAGCCCGGCGCCGGATACCGCCGCAACGCCTCGGTGGACTACCTGCACTTCCGCGCCGACGGTGGCCTGAAGAAGGTCGTGCACACCACGACGGGGGTGAAGCAGGTGCCCTCGCCGGGCGGCGCCACCTCGCCAGGTGTCCCCGGCCGCATCCAGGCAGAGGACTTCACCGCGCAGACGGGCGGCGTTCGTATCGAGACCGCGGCCGGCGCCGACGGGCGCAGCATCGGGTACGTCACCGACGGCTCCTCGGTCACGTACGAGGTGGACGTCGCCGCCTCCGGCCGCCACCGGGTGACCTTCCGCTACGCATCGGCGGCGACGGGCGCCCGGATCAGCGTCACGCAGGGCCGGGCGCAGGTCGGGGGGACGACGGTCCGCGGCACCGGTGGCTGGACGGCCTGGCGTAGCGTCACCGCCGACGTCGACCTCAAGGCCGGCACGAAGCAGCGCCTCACCCTCACCTTCGACGGCGCCGGCGACTACCTGCTCAACCTGGATCTCTTCGACGTCATCCGGCGCTGACGGCGACGCGCACCAGGCGTTCCGCCCGGGCAGGACGGCCGGGCGGAACGCCGTCGCCGGCCGCCTTCGACGTGATCCCGCTCGGCCGGACACCCGATGTCCGTCAGGTATTCGCGCGATTGCGTGGACGTTTCAGAGCCCCGATCTACGCCGTCGCAGGTCAAGGGTGGTGGGGTGGGGTGAGGGGATCGAAGATGTGGCCCGTCTGTACGGGTTCTGACGATGCTTAGGCCGTGCAGATCGGCAGTTGGCTGGCAACGACGGTGACCATCGTCGTCGTTGCGGCTGCCCGGGTGAGCGCACCCCGGGGAGGGCCGTACCGACCTCGTGGGACGGCGACTACGCCGAGGTGCCGCAGTGATCGACCATGCCTGCGACGCGCCGGCGAGCACCGATCGCCAGGGTGCCGCCTGTCGGCACCCGATCCACCTGATCCGACCGCCGCCGGAGCAATCTGGCTGAACATGGCGATCAGGTGCCCCGATCAGGCATTCAGTATGGTCGCGCTGCGGAAGGGCGGGGTCGACGGGCGCCGCGACGGGCCCCACCGCGGTCCGGAGAAAGCCGCCGCGACGCCGATCGTCGATCGGCCTCACCGTGCCGAGTCACCACCTCGGCGCCGCCGTTCCGGTCGTCTCGAAGGCGCGTCGACGTGTCGGCGCGGTTGTCCTGCCGCCGGCCCCTGGCGAAGACACTCCCGCGCAGGCCCCGGTTCCCGCCGGTGTGGTGCGGCGAGGGATCTCGACGTCAGCAGAAGAAACCGCGTACGGCGACGGCGTCGCTTTCGTCGCGCGAATCCCATACACGCAAAGTAAGGGTTGGGAGGCTTTAATCTGAGCCCATTGCGCGCATTGAATGTTACCGGTCACATATGACGGCTCGATGACGGTTGTCGAGTCGTGTCTGCTCGCTGCTCGGCGAGCGTCGAGCCCGCCCTGAGCTGCATCTTTCGAGCAAGCCAACGTTCGCCAGTGGATTGTGCGCGGCGTTATCTGTTTTGCATGGGTGCCCGAGATCGCGATTATCGCCATACCAGTTGTGACCGAGAAACTGACCCTAAAATTATTGCAATGGAAGCGCCCTCGTGTGACAGTTGTGGGGCTTAGGAGCCGCTCGTAACGGCACATCGGCGGGAGGTCGAGGGCACCGGTTCTCCGGACGGCCTACCCGCCGACCTGCTTGTCGCGTCACTGTCGACGCCATCGCACCACCACCGCCCGTCCGGGTCGGGCACCTCAGGAAGAACGTCGATGACACCGGTGGGCCGTTCGTTCGGACGCCCGCCGGGTCGATCGACCGGGCCGCCCACGGCCCGGCACCGTCCCGAAGGAGATCTGTGCAGATGAACATGTGGAGAAGACTTTCCGGCTCACGCCGGGCGGTCGCGCTCTCCGGAGCAGGCGTCCTGGTCGCGGGAGGTCTGGTGGCGCTGCCCGTCACCGCAGCCCAGGCCGCCACCCAGTGCGAGGTGTCCTACTCGACCAACGACTGGCCGGGCGGGTTCACCGCCTCGGTCACCATCAAGAACGTCGGCGACGCCCTCAACGGCTGGACGCTGGGATTCACCTTCCCGGACAGCGGTCAGCGCGTGGGGCAGGGCTGGGCCGCTCGGTGGGCACAGTCCGGCCAGGAGGTCAGCGCCCAGAACGAGTCCTGGAACGGCGCCGTCGCCAGCGGCGCGACGCTGAGCCTCGGCTTCAACGGCTCGTGGAGTGGCAGCAATCCGAAACCGACGTCGTTCACGCTGAACGGCACGGTCTGCAACGGCGGCACTCCGACCACCCCGCCGACCAGCAGCAGCCCGTCGCCGACCACGACCCCGACGGCCAGCCCGACGCCGTCGCCGACCGGCCCGACGACCCCGCCCGGACCGAAGGTGGACAACCCGTACGCCGGGGTGCGGGGCTATGTGAACCCGGAGTGGAAGGCCAAGGCCGAGTCGGTCGCGGGCGGCAACCGGGTGTCGAACAACCCGACCGCGGTCTGGCTCGACCGCATCGCCGCCATCAACGGCACCCCGGACAGCAGCTCCAACGGCGCGATGGGCGTGCGGGACCACCTGGACGAGGCGCTGCGGCAGGGTGCCGGCTACATCCAGTTCGTCATCTACAACCTGCCCGGCCGCGACTGCGCCGCGCTCGCCTCCAACGGTGAGCTGGGTCCGAACGAGCTGCCCAAGTACAAGTCCGACTACATCGACCCGATCGCCGCGATCCAGGCCGACCCGAAGTACAAGGACCTCCGGATCGTCAACATCATCGAGATCGACTCGATCCCGAACCTGCACACCAACACCGGCGGCAGCCCGGGCGCGACCGCGATGTGCGACACGGTCAAGGCCAACGGCGCGTACATCAACGGCGTCGGCTACGCGCTGGCCAAGCTCGGCGCGATCGGCAACGTCTACAACTACATCGACGCCGCGCACCACGGCTGGATCGGCTGGGACAGCAACTTCAGCCCCGTCGCGACCCTGCTGCACCAGGCGGCGATCGCCTCGGGCAGCACGGTGGACAACGTCACCGGCTTCATCGTCAACACGGCGAACTACTCCGCCCTCAAGGAGCCGTACTTCAAGGTCACGGACACGGTGAACGGGCAGATGGTGCGGCAGTCCAAGTGGGTCGACTGGAACTTCTACGTCGACGAGCTCTCGTTCGCCCAGGCGTTCCGGCAGGAGCTGATCTCCAAGGGCTTCCGGAACAACATCGGCATGCTGATCGACACCTCCCGCAACGGCTGGGGCGGCTCCGCCCGGCCCACCGGCCCGGGCCCGATGACCAACGTCGACGCCTACGTCAACGGTGGCCGCATCGACCGCCGGATCCACGCCGGCAACTGGTGCAACCAGGCCGGCGCGGGCCTCGGCGAGCGGCCTCGGGCGAACCCCGAGCCCGGCATCGACGCCTACGTCTGGGTGAAGCCGCCGGGCGAGTCGGACGGCTCCAGCACCGCCATCCCGAACGACGAGGGCAAGGGCTTCGACCGGATGTGCGACCCGACGTACACCGGCAACGCCCGCAACGGGTACAGCATGACCGGGGCCCTGCCCAACGCACCGATCTCCGGTGCCTGGTTCCCGGCGCAGTTCGCGCAGCTCATGCAGAACGCCTACCCGGCGCTGTCCTGAGTCCGGTGCGCGCCGGTCGCTCGAACCCGGCACGTCACCACCCGCGGTAGTTCCCGCGTCCCTGATCCCGGCCGCCCGGCCGGGATCAGGGACGGTTGGGGTGACCGGCATGAACGAGAACGTCGTCCAGGCCGGCAAGCTGACCACGCCGGTCGACCCGGGCACCTACTACACCGGCGATCTCGTCCCGGCGGCCAGCACGTCACCAACCCGCGCTACATCCTCTTCCTGACGACCGACCAGCACCGGGTGCACATGCTCGGCGCGTACGGCAACCAGCTCGCGGCCACGCCGGCCCTCGACGCGCCGGCCCGCTCCGGCGCCCGCTTCGACCGCCGACTACTGCCCGCGCCCGGCGCTGATCGACCCACAGGGGCCCGGGCGCGGCCCGTCCCGGGTGTTGCCTGGCGGCTCGTATCTGTGTCACGACTCGTGCTGCAACAGGTATCGCAACTCCGCGCGGTCGTCCAACACGCCTGACTCGTCGATGGACAACGCCGGTTTCCGCACCGTGGGCCGCGCATGACGGACGGCCTCGCTCGGTGCCAGCCGCCCGATCTGGCCGACATGCGGGGGTACCGGCCCCCGGCTCGCCCAACCGAGGGCCGGTACGTGTCACCATCGCCGTGCGGAGCGGGTCACAGGCCGGTGGTGCGTACGGCACCCGTTCGGTCGGACGGAGTCGGGCGGTGGTCCCGAGGCTGCCATGTGTATCCACGCAGCTCTATCCTGGTGCATTGATCGCCGATGACAGTGCCGGAGCCGTCACTGCGCGGAAGGTCGTCTGAGCAGCGTATCCGTAAGCGGGCGCGGTTCTCGCCGGCGATCGTCTGGGCCGAGCGAAGGCTGAAATGATTCATCGACGGCGCCGGGGTGGCGGTGACATGAAACCCCCGGGCGTGGGTCGGGGTGTTCAGTTCCCCGAGTGCTGGGACGGCGTCCGGCTCGACAGTCCGGACCACAGGAGTCACCTGGCCTACGCGGACCGGGGCGACTGCCCGCGCCATCCGGTGGCGGTCCCGGGCATCACCCTGTCGGTGAACGTCGAATACGGCAGGGACATCCAGCGGTCGGGACCGGATCAGCCTTTCCGGCGGCGGAGTCCTCTCCGGCCACGCGGACTTCATCACCACCTGAGACAGGAGGCGACCCTGGGTCGGCTCGTCGCCGGCTGCCCCAACGCCGCGAATTCCGGTGACCGGAATGCTGGCAGCCCGGCGGGGTGGCCGCTCGTCGCATACGGGCGGTCAACCGGCCGGCCGCGCCCGGGGAGGTAAACGAGGAGTTCACGTCCACGCCGCCACTGGTCGCCGCCTAGGTTGCGCAGCGTTACCGCGGCATTGCCACAAAGTTTCCATTGACGTTCTCCGTGTTCACTGTATACAACGTATCCGTCAGCTTCGCATCGATGAACGGAGGCCGGATGAGCAAGGCGTTCAACAGGGGGTGGCGCGTCGCCGTGACGGCGGCCGCAGCCGTCACGCTGCTCGGTTCCGGAGCGGTGGCCGCCCACGCCGCGCCACCCGCGCTCAGCTATCCGTGTGAGCGGATCGCGGTGAGTTCCGACGGCAACTACCACGACCGCGACGACATCGGCGCCTCCGCGATGGCGCTCGCGCTCCTGGCGGAGAAGGGCCAGCAGTCCCGGCTGGTGCACTGGGACTACAACTCCCACCTGGGCAGCTCGACCGCCAGCTGGGAGCGGGACATGGTCACCGCGACCGAGGGCACCGCGGGCCAGTTCGGGTATGACACGGGCGTCATCTTCCGCAACAGCCAGGCCGATCTCGGCCGGGCGGTCACCCATCTGAAGAACAAGATCGACGCCTCGACGGCCAGCAGCCGGCTCTGCCTGATCGGCGCCGGGCCGATGGGTGTCGTCCACCGGGCGCTTGACGCCTCGAACCCCGCGGTCCACCCGCACGTCACGCTGATCTCCCACTCCGACTGGAACAACAACCACGACGACGACGACAACATCTGGAACCTCGCGGACATCCGCCGCGACTTCCCCCAGGTGCGGTACACCCGCATCCCGGACCAGAACGCCGGCCTGGGTACGAACGGCGGCGAGGCCAGGTGGTCCTGGATGGCCAACTCGGCAGACCCGGGTCTGCGCTACGTGCACGACGTGGTCAACAACGTGATGAACAAGAACGGCGATGTCTCCGACGCCGGGATGATGTACTACCTGATCACCGGCGACGACTCCGGCAACGCGACCAAGCTGCGCAACTTCCTGCAGTGAGGGTGGACGGGGCGGCGCCCGGCCGGCGACACCCGCGGTCACGCCGCCCCGCCCACCGCCCGGGCAGTGCCGCGGGCTGCTCCAGAGCCACCGGGCTGACTGACAGTGGCGCCGTCGTCCGTCACCGCCCCGACGGCCGGCCCCGACGACGGCTCTCCCGAAGACATCGGATCGAGCCGACGCGATCGACCTCCACACCCCCCACCACACCTTCTCGCCCTCTCCCTGGAGGAGCCATGGCACACCTGAGCCGCACCGGCCTGACCCGCCGCCACGCGCTGAGCCTCGGCCTCGGCGCCGGCCTCACCGTCGCCCTCGCCGCGTGCGGCGAGGACGGCACCTCGACCGCCGGCGGGACGTCGCTCGGCGGGGCCAGCCTCACCGGACTGATGCGCGCCAGCTTCATCCCGGCCATCCACGAACTGCAGCAGAAGCAGGCCACCGCCTGGGCGGACTCCCACGACGGGGCCGTCGAGCTGACCTTCGCCAAGGAGTGGCGGGAGCAGATCGCCGCCGTCGTCGAGTCCCGCGCCGGCGAGGACCTCGGTGAACTCTTCGCCAACCAGGCGCACATCTACGCGGACCGCCTGGTCGACCTCACCGACCTGTGCGAGTCCATCGGCGAGGCCAACGGTGGCTGGTACGACGTCGCCCGGGCCGCCTGCGTCGTGGACGGCCGGTGGCGGGCGGTCCCGCGCGCGTACACCGCGCACGTGATGAACTGGCGCACCGACCTGTTCGCGCAGGTCGGCATCACCGAGTTCCCGAAGACCTGGACCGGTCTGGTCGAGGCGGCGACCCGCCTGCGGGACGCGAAGCTGCCCCGGGTGGCCCTCACCATGAGCCAGGCCGGCCCGAACGACTCGGCCAGCGTCGCCTACTCCCTGCTGTGGTCCTACGGTGCCGCCGAGGTGGAGAAGGACGGCAAGACCGTCGCCATCAACAGCGCCGAGACGCGCGCCGCCATCAAGGTGATGCAGGACCTGGCCGCCGCGAGCGCCCCGGAGATCTCCTCCTACGACGAGGGCGGCAACAACACCAGCTTCCTCGCCGGCAAGATCGCGGT
Organism: Micromonospora maritima; assembly: GCF_902825405.1. Classification (GTDB taxonomy): domain Bacteria; phylum Actinomycetota; class Actinomycetes; order Mycobacteriales; family Micromonosporaceae; genus Micromonospora; species Micromonospora maritima. The sequence goes on from NZ_CADEAU010000003.1 coordinate 37,622, forward strand.
GACCCAGAACGCCACAAGCATCTGGTACACCGCGCAGAAGCAGGCTCCGGACGTCGCGAAGAACATGAGCCACGCCCGCTACCCGGAGGGTCCGGCCGGCCACCAGCAGCTCGTGGAGATGAACTCGCTGGCGATCTTCTCGCACAGCAAGCGGATCGAACCGGCCAAGAACCTCTTCGGTCACCTGATGGACAAGGCGCAGCTCGGCAAGCTGGCCGAGATCGCGCTCACCTACTACACCCCGCTGCTGAAGGGCTACGACGACCTGCCCACCATGCCGTGGAACTCCGAGGCCAAGCTCAAGGGGCTCAAGGGTCTGGCCGCCGGGGGACACATGCCGGGCTGGCCCGGGCCGGCCTCCCGGCAGTCGGCCCAGGCGTACAACAACCAGACGATCGTCAACATGTTCGCCCGGGTGATCAGCGGCAAGGCCAGCGCGGAGGAATCCATCCGGGTCGCCGAGGGCGAGCTCAAGAAGGTGTACGGGGGCTGACGTCGATGACCGTACGCACAGTAGACCGGGTCGTGGGCCCGCGACGCCCGGCCCGGCCGAGCCCTCCGGCCGCCCGTGAGCGGTGGTCCTTCCTGGACCGCGAGACTCCGTTGGGCTACCTGCTCGTCCTGCCGATGGCGGTGGTGGTCCTCGGGCTTGTGGGTTATCCGCTGGTGCTCACCGTGTGGTTCAGCCTGACCGACAAGTCACTCGGCAGCGATACGGTCTCCTTCGTCGGGCTGACCAACTACCTGGAGCTGCTCGACGACCCGGTCTTCGCCCGGACCATGTGGAACACGTTCAACTACACCGTCACCGCCGTGCTCGCGAAGCTGGTGCTGGGCCTGGTGATGGCGCTGGCGCTCAACGAGGTCCGTCGGTTCCGCCGGTTCTTCCGGGCCGCGTTCCTCCTGCCCTGGGTCGTGCCCTCGTCGTTGAGCGTGCTGGCCTGGATGTGGATGTTCCAGGCGGACTTCAGCGTGCTGACCTATCTCGGCCGGCAGGTCGGGCTGGTGGACGGCAACATCCCGTGGTTGGGCGAGGCGGGCTGGGCGATGGCCGCCGTGCAGACGGTCAACATCTGGCGTGGCGCCCCGTTCTTCGGGATCATCATCCTCGCCGGGCTGGCCACCGTACCCAAGGAACTCGTCGAGGCGGCCGTCGTCGACGGCGCGAGCGCGTGGCAGCGGTTGCGGTACGTCATCCTTCCGCACCTGACCCCGATCCTCGTGGTGGTCACCCTCTTCTCGTTCGTGCAGACGCTCGGCGACTTCCAGATCGTCTGGATCCTCACCAACGGCGGCCCGGTCAACAGCACCCACCTGATCAGCACGCTGGCGTTCCGCACCGGCATCCGGGGCGCGGACATCGCCTCCGGGTCGGCGATCTCGTTCTTCGTGTTCCCCGCGCTCGCCGCGATCATCGCGCTGCAACTGACCGTGATGCGACGAAAGGCGAAATGACCATGACCACCGTGTCCGGCCGGGCCGCCCGGCCACCCCTGCCCGCGCCTCCGCCGCGTACCGGACGGCTTCTGCGCCGCCTGAAACTGGGCCGGCGGCTGCTGATCACCGTCACGATGACGTTGTTCACCGTCTTCACGCTGTTCCCCTTCGTCTGGATGGCGCTGACCTCGCTGCGCACCGGATCGGACCTCTACCGGGTCGCCGACCGGCCGTTCTCGGTCAGTGGGCTCACCCTGGAACACTTCCGGGAACTGCTCACCGAGACGAAGTTCCTCACCTGGACGCTGAACAGCCTGATCGTGGCGCTGTCGGCCTCGGCGATCGCGTTGGTCATCGGGGTGCCGGCGGCGTACAGCCTGGGTCGGTTGCGGTACCGCGGCGGCGCCGTGGTGGGCGTGATCGTCTTCTCCACCTACCTCCTCCCGCCGGCGTTGCTGTTCATCCCGATGAACGTCGTGGTCAACCGGCTGCACCTGGGCAACACGCTCGGCGCGCTGATCCTGGTGTACCTGACCTTCCTGGTGCCCTTCATCGCCTGGATGCTCTCCAGCTACTTCCAGAGCCTGCCGGTCGAACTGGCGGAGGCCGCCCGGATCGACGGCGCCAGCCGGCTACGGGCGATGATGGTGATCGACCTGCCGCTGGTGCTACCGGGCGTGGTCTCGGTGTTCTTCTTCGCCTTCACCCTCTGCTGGCAGGAATACCTGTACGCGTTGACCTTCGTGCGCTCTACCGACAAGCAGCCCGTCGCGGTGGGACTGGTCAACGCCCTGCAGGTAGGCGACGTGTTCGCCTGGGGCCAACTGATGGGCGGGGCGCTACTCGGCGCGTTGCCCGTGGTGATCATCTTTTCCTTCCTCATGGACTACTACCTGTCCGGCCTGACCGCGGGAGCGGTGAAGGGATGAGCATGCGCGAGCAGGTTCGCGGGCTCGATCACGTCGGGCTGGTGGTGCCCGACACGGAGCAGGCGCTGGCGCTGTGGCGGGACCGCTTGGGCTTCACCGTCACGCACGCCGAGGTGGTCAACGACGATACGGTCCTGCTCACCCACCTCGACCTCGGTAACGTCCACCTGCAACTGGTGCAGCCCCTGGTCCGGCCGCACCCGCTGCACGAGTGGCTGGACCGGCACGGTGCCGGCCTGCACCACCTCTGCTTCGCTGTGGACTCGGTCGACGTGGCCTGGCACGGCGACGGCGTCGGTGTCCCGCCCGCCCAGCCGTCGCCGCACCAGGGCATCCGCGGCCGACGGTCGGTCTTCCTCGATCCGCGCCGCTCCGGCGGCGTCCAGGTGGAGCTGACCGGCTCATGACTCACTCCTCGACCGCGCCGGACCTGGCCGGGCTGCCCGCCCCGTGGGCGGAGCCCCTCGTGCCGCCACTGGCACAGCGCATCGCCGCCGAACGACGTACGGTCGTCGTCCTCGACGACGACCCGACCGGCACACAGACGGCGCACGGGGTGCCGGTGCTCACCCGATGGGACGCCGCCGCCATCGCCGGGGAACTCTCCTCCAGACCGCCGGCGTTGTTCCTGCTGACCAACTCGCGGTCGCTCGATCCGGCCCGCGCCGCGGAGATCAACACCAGGACCGGCCGGCAGATCCGTGCCGCGGCCGAGTCGGTGCGGAGTCGGGTCGTCGTGGTCAGCCGGGGTGACTCGACCCTGCGCGGACACTTCCCGGACGAAACCATGGCCCTGGCGGACGGTCTCGGTGGCGGGTTCGACGGCGTCCTGCTGGTGCCCGCCTTCCTCGAGGGCGGGCGGGTGACCGTCGACGGCCGGCACTGGGTGGCCGACGCCGACGGCTGGACGCCGGTGGGCCGGACGCCGTACGCCCGGGACGCCACGTTCGGGTTCGGCTCGTCCGACCTGCCCGACTGGGTGGCCGAGCGCAGCGGCGGCCGGATCCCACGGGAGGCCGTGCAGGTGCTGACGCTGCGGGAGTTGCGCACGGGTGGCCCGGCAGCCGTCTTCCGCCGGTTGGCCCGCCTGCGCGACGGTGCCGTCTGCGCCTGCGACGCGGCCGACCAGGCCGACCTCGACGTGCTGGTCGCCGGGGTGCTGGCCGCCGAGGCGGCCGGGGCACGACTGCTCTACCGCACGGCGGCGTCCTTCGTCCGGGTCCGTGCCGGGCTGCCGCCGCGCGACCTGCTCACCAACGGAGAGCTGGGGCTGCGGCGGCGGACCGGCGGGGGAGGACTGGTGGTGGTGGGCTCCCACGTGCCCACCACCACCGTCCAGCTCGAACGGCTCCTCGCCGACCCCACGGTGGTGGGCGTCGAGGTCGACGCGACACTGCTCGCCGGAACCGAACGGCAGGCGGCCGCCGAGGTCGACCGGGTGGCCACGCTGGCCGACCACGCGATGGCGGCGGGGTGCACCGCTGTGGTGCACACCAGCCGGCGGGTGTTGACCGCGGCGACCGCGGCGCGGGCCCTCGCCCGCAGCGTACGGATCTCGACCGGGCTGGTGCGGATCGTCGGCCGGATCCCGGCGCGGCCCGCCTTCGTGGTGGCCAAGGGCGGCATCACGTCCAGCGACGTCGCCGCGGACGGGCTGGGCATCAACCGGGCCGAGGTGCTCGGGCAGGTGGTGCCGGGTGTGCCGGTGTGGCGGGCCGGCATGAACAGCCGGTATCCGGGCCTCACCTACGTGGTCTTTCCCGGCAACGTCGGCGGTCCCGACGACCTGCTGGCGGTGGTGGCGAGGCTCGGTGGAGCCGATTGGCAGGAGTCGACACGTGCCTGAGCCGTTGAATGGATACGACGTACACACGATCCGGCCGGCGAGCCGCCGGTCGCCGCTGGTCGACGTGCACGGGCACTTCGGTCGCTCCGCCGCCACCGGATACTCGGCGGGCGCGCCCGAACTGCTCGCGGCGATGGACCACCACGGCATCGACACCACGCTCGTCATGCCGCAGCCGTCGACCGACCGGGAGACCGCCGACGAGGTGCACGCCGAGATCGGGGAGGCGGTCGTTCGCCATCCCGGGCGGCTCTACGGCATCGTCAACCTCGACCCGCGCCTGCCCGACGCGGAGTACCGGCGACGGGCCGCGACCCTGCTCGACCGGCCGGGTTTCGTCGCGGTGAAGATCCACACTGCGGGGTTCGCGGTGGCGCCCGACGACCCGGTCTGCGACAAGGCGTTCCGAATCGCCGCCGACTACGACGTACCGGTGATGGTGCACACCGGCCTGGGCGGGCCACACACCCTGCCGCACCGGGTGGTCGACCCGGCCCGTCGGTACGCCGAGCGGCCGGTGGTGCTCTGCCACGCCGGATTCGGCGCGTTCTGTGCCGAGGCGATCGAGGTGGCGGTGACGCAGTCGAACGTCCACCTCGAGCCGTCCTGGTGCCCGGCCTTCAGCGTCCGGCAGATGGTGCGTCGGCTCGGTGCCCACCGGGTCATGTTCGGCAGCGACCACATCGACAACATCCCGGTGGAACTGGCGAAGTTCGACGCCGTCGGTCTGACCCCCGGGGAACGGCGCCTCGTCTACGCCGGCACCGCCGCCAGCGTCTTCTCCCTCGACCCGTCCGCCCCCGCCACCCCCCGACCGGAGGTTTCCGCATGACCGACTACCGCATCGCCGTGCTGCCCGGAGACGGCATCGGTCCCGAGATCATCGCCGTCGCCACGGAGGTGCTGCAACGGCTCACCGCCGCGCACGGCGGGATCTCGCTCCATCTCGACCGGCACGACGCGGGTGCCACCCGCTGGCTGCGCGAGGGCACCGTGTTGACCGACGAGACGTACGACGCCTGCGTGCGGGCCGACGCCATCCTGATGGGCGCGATCGGTCTGCCCGAGGCGCGTCACCCGGACGGTCGGGAGGTCAACGGCGACGTCATCTTCCGGCTCCGCTTCGACCTGGACCTGTACGCCGGAATCAGGCCGGTCCGGTCCTGGCCGGGACTGACCAGCCCGCTGTCGGCCGCGCCGCCCGTCGACTACGTGGTGGTGCGGGAGAACGTGGAGGGCCTGTACGCCTCCCGGACCGGCGGCTGCAACGTGCGGGAGGAAGTCGCCACGGACACCATCGTGATCACCGCGACCGGTACCCGGAAGGTGACCGAACAGGCGTTCCGCCTGGCCGGCAAGCGCGCCGGCCGCCCCCGCGACGGCCGCCGGACGGTCACCTGTGTGGACAAGGCGAACGTGCTCGCCTCGTACGCGTTCTTCCGGCGGGTCTTCGACCGGGTGGCCGAGGGCCACCCCGACATCGGCGCCGAGCACGTCTACGTCGACGCGATGACCGCGTACCAGGTGCAGCAGCCCGACATGTTCGACGTGGTGGTCGCCGAGAACATGTTCGGCGACATCATCTCCGATCTGGCGGCAGCCACGGTCGGTGGGCTGGGCCTGGCCGCCTCCGGCGACGTCGGTGACCGGCACGCGCTGTTCCAGCCGGCGCACGGCTCCGCGCCCACCATCGCCGGCAAGGGCGTGGCCAATCCGATCGCCACCGTGCTGTCGGCGGCCATGATGCTCGACTGGCTGGCGGACCGGCACGCGGATCCGGCCGCGGCCGAGGTGGCCAGGTTGATCGAGGACGCCGTCGGCGACGTGCTCGCCGAAGGACGGGTCCTTACGCCGGACCTGGGTGGGACCGCGAGCACCGTCGAGGTCGGTGCGGCGATCGTCGCGGCGGCGGGGCGGAGGCGGTAAGTGAGTAGGGGAGGAACGGGGATGGAACGGCCGTTGCGGGGCCTGATGGTCGGTGCCGGCTACTTCGCGCCGATCCAGCTCGCCGCCTGGCGAGCGGTGTCAGGTGCCGAGATCCACGGCCTGGTCGGGCACCGTGATCCGAGGCGGGTGGCCGCGGTGGCCCGGGAGGCCGGCGTGAGCTGGTCGGGGGTCGATCTCGAGGCGGCGATCGCGGGGGTCCGGCCCGACTTCCTGGACATCTGCACGCCTCCGGCCACCCACGCCGAACTGATCCGGCTCGCGGTCGACCGCGGACTGCCGGTGCTCTGCCAGAAGCCGCTCGCGCCGACCGTGGCGGACGCCGCCGAGCTGGCGGACCTGGCGCACCGGCGCGGCGTGCCGCTCGTGGTCAACGAGAACTGGCGCTGGCAGCCGTGGTACCGGGAGGCGAAGCGGCTGATCGACGACGGCGTGCTCGGCCGACCGTTCCACACCACCATGCGGATGCGGCCCGGCGACGGCTGGGGGGAGCGGCCCTATCCGGACCAGCCCTACTTCGCCGCCATGCCACGCCTGGTGCTGTTCGAGACGGGCGTGCACTACGTCGACACGACCCGATACCTCTTCGGTGAGATCGACGAGGTCCGGTGCACGACCGCGACCGTCAACCCGGCCGTCACCGGTGAGGACCTCGTCATCGCGGTGCTGCACACCTCCGGCGGCGGCATCGTGGTGTACGACGCCGACCGCTCGGCGGTGGCTCGGACGGTCCGCAGCCTGGCGTACGGGACGATGTCGGTGGAGGGCACGGACGCCACCCTGGAGGTGGCCGACGACGGCACGATGACGGTGCTGCGCCGCGACGGGCGGACGGTCCGGCACGACTACCGGATCCCGGACGGCTGGAAGGGCGGCTGCGCGACCGCCGCCCAGCAGAACTTCGTCGATGCCCTGCGAGGTCGCGCCGAGGCGGAGACGCCCGCCGCGGACTATGTCCGTACGATGCGGGTGGTGGAGGCCTGTTATCAGTCGGCCGCATCGGGGCAGGCGGTCCGGATCCGGTCCGAGCGGGTGGCAGGCGTGCCGGAACCCGCGGGTGAGAGGCTGCCGTGAGCACTGAGACGACCTATCTTCCACTGGAGGAGAGCACCTACCAGCGGGTGCGCGCGATGCTGCTCAGCGGTGAGATCCCGACGGGTCAGCCGGTCAACCAGAGCGAGGTCGCCGTCGCGCTGGGCGTCAGTCGCACACCGGTCCGCCGCGCGCTCTCCCGCCTGGAGGGCGAGGGCCTGGTCACCGCCGGCCCGCGGGGCTGGCACGCGGTGGGCTTCGACGCCGATCGGATGACCGCCGTGTTCGAGATCCGCGCGGTGCTCGAAGGGCTCGCGTGCCGGCTCGCCGCGGGTCGGGCCGGCCGGGCCGAGCTGGCCCGGCTGCGGGTGCTGTTCCAGGACGCCTACGAGCAGCTCACCACCACCGGTTCGGCCGAGGCGTACTACCAGGCGGATGTGGTGTTCCACCGGGCGCTGCTGGAGCTGGCCGGCGAGCCGCTGCTCAGCCGTACCGCCGAGGTGCACCACATACTCACGACGAGCCTCGCGCCCGGGCTCTACCGCGACCCGCACGAGACGCATCCGGAGCACCTGGCGATCATCGAGGCGCTGGCGGCGGGCGACGCCGACCGGGCCGAGGAACTGGCCCGCGGGCACATCCGCGCGGCCGTGCCGAACATTCGCACCGGTGCGGTGTACGTGCCGGGAGCGGAGGCCACCTGATGGTCGCCCGGCTCCGGGCCGCGTCCCGGTCCGCGTCGCACCCGGGTGGCCGTCTCCGCGGGCACCCGGTGCGGCGGCCCGGCCAGGCGACGCGGGTGCGCCACGACTGCCCGCGCCCCGCACGAGTAGTGAACCGGTCACCGGGCATCCGCCGTACCCCTGACCGTATGGGTCGTGGCGGGGGCGGAGGCTGACATGGGCACGTACCGCAGCGGAAGCCCGCTCGCCGGGAGACTGACCCCCGAGGACGTCACCCGGGTACGGCTGCCGCTGGCGCCCTGGTACCAGCGCGGCTACCGGCGCGACGAGGTCGACGCGCTGCTGCACCGGCTCGCGTACGAGCTGGGTGAGCGGGGGCGGGAACTGGAGATCGCCTGGGCGGAGGGTCAGCGGATCAAGCGGGCGCTGCGCGTCTGGCAGTCGGAACGAGCCGGCTCCGGGGCGCATGCGAGGCGGACGACCACCGGGCGGCGGGTGCGGCGGACCACCATGCCGAAGCGGCTGCCCTCGGAGCCTGCGGCGGGTTCCGCAGGCACCCCTGGAGCGCACGCGGCGACCCACCGGACGGACACCGAGGACTCCGCGAGGTAGCGGATCGCCCGCACCGGCCGCCGAAGGCGCTCACCGCACTGTCGTTCGCCCCTCCTCGCTCGGCGGCGCGTCGGTCCGGAACGGTCCGGGACGGTCCTCCACCGGCCGCGACCGGTGCTCCTGCCAGGCGGCCAGCGCAGCCGCCCGGTCCGCCTGAGGGTGGGCCCTCCGCCACTGCCGCAGGAACGCGTTGAACTCGAACTGTGCTGCCACCGGCCGTTCGCGGGCGGCTTCGGCCCGGGTGTCGTACCAGTGCGAGACGGCATCACCCAGGGTCCGTCCCGCACCGTCACGGATGAACGCCCGCATGAACTCGTCGAAGACGAACCCCTTGCCGACCTGATCGCGGAAGAATGCCCGCAGCACCTGGCTGCACCGCTGCCCGGCGGGAATGACGGTGTCGACCGTCACCGGCGGACCCAGTTGTCGCGCCGACCCTGCCCGCCGAGCATGCTCCGGCGCTGCCGTGCCGTCCAACGCGGCGGCCAACCGCTCGACCAGTGCCAGCTTGCCGCCCCCGCGCGGGACGCCCATTGTCCGGGCCAGTTCCGTCAGCTCGGCGAGCGTCCAGTACCAGCGGCGCAACTCCGAACCGGAACGGACGTGGGTCAATGGCGGGCGATCCGTCACCGTGATTCTCCAGCCGGGCATTCAGGGGAACAGGGGTGTGATGAAGTTCGACACCGTCTCGGTGAACAACGCCGGTCGTTCGATGATCCAACCGTGCCCGACGCCGGGAACCGTCCGGTGCTCTCCGCGTGCGAAGGCCGCGGCGAGCAGTGGCGCGGAGCGCCGGATGCCGGGCGGTTCGTCGCCACCGCACAGCACCAGGACCGGTCGGACGAATGCGTTGTCCACCGGAGGCCGATATCCGGTCAGCTCCCGGTTGACGCGGGCGAACGCCCGAGGATGGGTCCGCCGGGCCGCCGACAGATACCAGGGGTGAAGGTCGGGCGGTATCCGTAGCACCCGGGCGTTGGCGCTCAGCATCGGCCGGGTGACGATGAACGGCGCCAGCACCGGACCGAGCAGCCGCGGTGGCGACCAGAACGGCAACGGGACGGCGTTGACTCCACTGGCGACCGCACCCGCGATCCGATCCGGCGCCGCGCGGGCCAGTTCCAAGGCCAGATACCCGCCGAGCGACAGCCCCACCACACCGACCCGGGCGTCGGGGACCCTGCTGTCGATCAGGTCGGTCAGGTCGCGCACCACTCGGCTCATCGAAGTCCATCGCCGGTTCCGGGCCGTGCCGTGCCCGGGCAGATCGGGGATCAGCAGTCGAAACGAGCGGCCGAGTGTCTCCATGACGGGCTGCCACATCGTGCGGTCGATGAGCAGGCCGTGCAACAGGAGCAGCGGGGGTGCCTCCAGTGGGCCGTGTTCGCTGACTTCCACCCTGTGGTCCGTCCGGGTCGTGGTGCCGTGCGGTTTCCGCCGTGACTCGCGTCCGGCCCGGACCACGCTAGGGGGCACCGGCGCGGCACCGGTATCACAGCTGCGCCGCAACACTGTCGAGGCCGTGCCCATCTGCCGCCGCGTCCGCTCGCCAGCGTCCCGGGCTCGAGCCGAAGTGAGCCCGAAAGGCGGCGCCGAAATGGGAGGCGGAGGCGAACTGGTAGCGGTACGCCAACTCGGCTGCGCTCACCGGAGAGCGGACCAGGTGCCGAGCACATGCCTGCAGCCGCCGTAGCCGGATGTAGCCGGCCGGGCCGTGGTCGTTGTCGGCGAAGGCGCGGTGCAGTTGGCGCACCGACACGGCGAGTCGGCTGGCCAGCCAGGAGACGGAGAGGTCAGGATCGGTGAGGTGGTCCTCGACGAGTCGCTCCGCGCCGATGCGCAGAGCGAGGTGAGGGTTGCCCCGTGTGTCACCGAACGTGCCGGCGAGCAGCAGATCCAGCACGGCGGCGAACACCGAGGCGAGGTTTCGCCGGCGGGCGGGGTCCTCGGTGGCGCCGACCGCCGTCATCAGGTGGGGCAGCTGTCTGCCCAGGGCGCGCCCGACCGGGTCGAGGGGCGCTGACGTGATCGCTGCGTCCAGTGCCGCGTACCGGGCCTCGACCAGAGCCGGCGGAAGCACGACGAACAACAGCTTGGCGACGGCGGGATAGTCGACCTCGAAGGACTCTCCGCCCGGTACGACCACGAGCCGGCCCGGCACCACCGGCTCGACGCCGAAGCGGTGCCGAATCCGACCGTCGGCCTTCGCGCCCAGCAGAAGGAACACGCCCCCGGGCGAGCGTTGTCCGGTCTGCCGCGCGTGCAGCGCGGCGACGGTGACGGACACCAGCCGAGTCGGACCGACGTCGGCGGTGCTCAGCCGGGCACGGAAGCCGGCCGGGTCCCGGGCCTCGACCGCTTGGCTGACCAGGCTCTGCCGGACCGCACGGCGGAAGTCGTGCAGGCCGCGTGGACCCGAGAAGCGGTGCGTGAGCACGGGCACGGTCGCTCCTTGATCTGTTCGCCGCGGCTCGGGCGACCGCGGGCGCGCTCGGTTCCCTCGATGATCCTCGTGCCCGGACGGGCCGGCCTCGGCTGTCCGGACGGATCCGGGGCCGCCCCGGATCGCGATTTCCGGCCGGGCGGAGGCGGTCACCCGCTGTGGCGGGCGGACGGTCGGGTGATCCGGCGCAGTCCGCGCCAGGCGCCGACGAGACGGGCGGGTAACGGGGCACCGAGGCCGTCGTCGACGTCGCCGGTCACCCGTCGCCGGCCGTCCGCGTACGTGGGCTGCCCAGGTAGCGCCCGGGCGAGCTCCGACACGCTGATGCCCTGACGCACCGCGGCGGCCAGCTCGCCGATCCACTGCCCGACCCGGGGCGACACCACCGTGGCCCCGAGCAGCTGGCCGCCCGGCCCGACGACCAGGTGGCAGAAGCCGCCGACCCGCTCGCCGAGCTCGTCCCGGTCGAGGTCGTCGTCGACCCACCAGCGGGCCCGCGCCCGGTCGCCGTGGAGCCGCTGTGCCTGCTCCAGCGTGACGCCGACCTGCGCCACCTCGGGATCGGTACGCGTCACCCGGGGCACCGGGATCCGGTCGACCCGCCCGACCGGTCCGAGTAGCGCGTTCTCGGCCGCCTGGACGCCCTGCAGTTCGGCGGCCCGGGCCAGCGGCGCGGAACCGGTGACCGGGCCGGCGGCGAAGACCCGATGGTTCGCGCTGCGCAGCCGCTGGTCCACCACGACGTGCCCCCGCACGTCGCGCCGCACGCCGGTGGCGGTCAGCCCGAGCCGATCGGTGCGCGGCCGGCGCCCGACGGCGAGCAGGATCCGGTCGGCCGGCACGATCGCCCCGTCGGCCAGATGCACCGTCCCCACACCGACGCGATCGACCAGCTGGCCCGTACGCACCGCGACGCCTTCGGCGCGGAGCCGCTCGCTGATCACGGCGCCCGCAGCCGGTTCCTCGTTCGGCAACAGGCGGTCGGCCACCTCGATCAGGGTCACTCGCACACCCAGCCGGGCCAGGGCCTGACCTAGTTCGCAGCCCGTCGAGCCGCCGCCGAGCACCGCGATCCGTTCCGGTAGCCGGTCGAGCCGCGACAGGTCGTCGGCGGTCAGCGGTTGCGCGTCGGCGAGGCCCGGAATCAGGGGTACGGCGGGAGCACATCCGGTGGCGATCACCGCGCGACGGAAGCGCACCTCGCGGACCGCGTCGGTGCCGGTGACCCGCAGTGAGTCCGGGCCGGTGAACTCGGCCCGGCCGTCCAGCACGTACGGACCGCCGGCGATCGTGCCGTCGCGCAGTTGACCCGACTCCGCGCGAGCCGCGGCCCGCACGGCGGCGAGCACCGCGACGTCGTCCACCCGAGGCGCGCCGCAGCGCAGCCCGAAACGGCCGGCGGTCGCCAGCGTGTGCGCGGCGTGCGCG